>NZ_JBEZGJ010000327.1:0-3811 GCF_040649965.1 Micromonospora sp. NPDC048843 | reverse complement strand
CCCGCCACATACAACTCACCACGCACACCAACCGGCACCGGACGCAAAAAACCATCCAACACAAAAACCCGCGTATTCCACACCGGACGACCAATAACCGAACCCACCCCACCCACACCAACCTCAGCCACCGTCACACACACCGTCGACTCCGTCGGCCCGTAGCCGTTCAGTAGCCGGTGACGGTCCGCCCAGCGGTCCAGGACGTCGGACGGGCAGGGCTCACCGCCCGTGACCACCGTCGCTCCCGGTGGTAGCGCCTCCGGCGAGAGCACGGTAAGGACGGATGCCGGCAGCGTCACGTGGGTGATGCCCTTGCTCCAGGCGACCTCGGCGAACTCCGGCCCGGCAGTGTGCCGATCCTTTCCGGCGAGCACGAGCGCGCCGCCGGACAGCAGGGCACCACTCCATTCCCATACGGCCACGTCGAAGCTCGGCGACACGAACTGCAGAACCCTGCTGTCCGCGTCGAGTCCGAGCCGGTGGATCTGGCCCACCGCAAGATTGACCAACGCCTCGTGGGTTACCACCACACCCTTCGGCCGGCCGGTGGACCCGGACGTGTAGATCACGTACGCCGCGCCACGCCGGTCCGGATGCGGCAGCTGGTTCGTCTCCGCTGGCACGCCTGACGTCTCCGCCGGCAGATCAGGGATCATCTCGTCGACGGAGAGGACCGATACGACGGTGTCTGCCAGCCGTCCCACCGTGGCGCGGTCGGTCAGCACCAGAACCGGCTTCGCGTCCGCGATCAGGTAGGCGATACGGTCGGTGGGGTAGCCAGGGTCGATCGGCAGGTACGCGCCGCCGGCCTTGAGCACCGCCAGCACCGCCACCACGAGGTCGGTGCCGGCGGGCAGAGCCAGCCCCACCACCCGCTCCGGGCCGATGCCGTACTCGACGAGCCGCCGAGCCAGCCTGTTCGACCGGTCGTCCAACCACCGGTACGAGAAGACGAAATCATCGCCGATGAGCGCGTCGGCGTCGGGCGACCGCGCCACGACGGCCTCGAAGAGCTCCACCGCCGAGACTGGGGACACCTCGACTCTCGCGCCGTTCCACCGCGTCAGCAGCGTCTCGCGATCGTCGCGTGACAGCAGGTCCACCTGGCTGAGCCGCGTCCCGGGCTCGGTAAGCAACCGGTCCACCAGACGCCGGAAGAGTCCGGCCGCCGCCGCCACGGTATCCCGCCGGAACAGGTCCGACCGAAACGTGAGCAGTCCATCCACACCCGCCGGCGATCCGTCGCGGCGACGATTTTCCACGAAGCTGAAGGCCAGATCCAGCCGCGCGACGTCGAGCGGCACATGGACCGGTTCCGCCGGTAGACCACCCAGACTGGTGTACACGTCCGGGTCGACCGTGTCGAAGCTCAGCATCACCTGGAAAAGCGGGTGGTGTGCGGGCGAGCGGGGCGGGGCGACCGCTTCGACGAGCCGGTCGAAGGGTAGGTCCGCGTGGGCGAACGCCGCGAGGTCGGCATCGCGTACGAGGCCCAGGAGGTCGCCGAGGGTCGAGGCGTCGGCGACGTTCGTGCGCAGGACGATCGAATTGACGAAATATCCGACGGAGTCTCTCAGCGCCTCGTCCACGCGACCGGTCACCACCGTCCCGATGGCGATGTCGGGACCCCCGCCCAACTGTGACAACAGCGCCACGACGGCCGCGTGCAGGACCATGAACACCGTGCTGCCGGTGGCTTTCGTCAGCTGCAACAGTCGGTCGTGCAGGGCGGCGTCGAGATCCAGCCGCAGTGTTTGGCCGGCGGTGAGCGCGACGCTCGGATACGGCGCGTCCACCGGGAGTTCCAGCCGTGCGGGCAGCCCCGCCAACGCCTTCCGCCAGTAGGCGAGCTGGGTGGAGTGGCGGCTCGTCGGATCCGTGTCCGGACCCAACAGCTCCGCCTGCCACAGGGAATAGTCGGCGTACTGTACGGCCAGCGGCTGCCAGTCCGCCGCGCGACCGTCGCGGCGGGCCTGGTACGCCGTGCCCAGGTCCCGCATCAGCACCGGCAGGGACCCGGCATCCGCCGCGATGTGGTGCAGGAGAACCAGCAACACATGCAGGTCGGCCGTCGCCCGCATCACCACGACCCGGATTGGGAGCTCCCTGGCCAAGTCGAAGTCGTACGCGGCCTCCCGAGCCAGGAGCCGATCGACCTCAGACTCCGCCGCATCGATCACCACAAACGGCACATCGAACCGGTCTTCGTCCAGCACCAGCTGGTAGGGCGCCTCGTCCGGCCCGGCCACGACAGTCCTGAGGGCCTCGTGCCGAATGACCACGTCGCGGACGGCGGTCGAGAGCACCGACAGATTCAGCGGGCCGGACAGCCGGACAGTCCATGGCACGTTGAAACTGCGGCTGGAGGCCTCCATCTGGGCGACGAACCACAGGCCCAACTGGCCAGGCGACAACGGCACCCGGTTGGGCCGCTGCCGCGCCATCAGCGGCGGACGACCAACTCTCGATGCGGTCAGGCGTCGGACCAGAGCGGCGGCCGTCGGCGCGTCGAACACGTCACGAACCGACAGGTCGATGCCGAGCGACGCACGAATCCGACTTACCAGTCGCGTCACCAGCAACGAGTGACCACCAGCCCCGAAGAAGTCGTCATGCGCACCGATCGCAGGCACACCGAGTACGTCGGCCATCAGGACCCGGACGATCTCCTCCTGGGCGGATCCGGATGCTTCCCCGGCGTCCCGGATCTCGTACCGTGGGGCCGGAAGTGCGTCGCGGTCCAGCTTGCCGTTCGCCGTCAGGGGAAGCGCGTGCAGCACCATGATCGCGGCCGGAACGAGGTGTTCCGGCAGTGTCGCCCGAAGCCGATCCCGGAGCCGCTCCGGATCCGTGGCCTGCCGGTTCGCCACGATGTAGCCGACCAGGCGGCGGTCGCCCGGAGCGCTCTCCCGAACGACCACGGCGGCCTCAGCCACATCGGGATCCGCGACGAGAGCGGCCTCGACCTCGCCGAGTTCGATCCGGAAGCCTCGAATCTTCACCTGCCGATCCGCACGTCCCAGGTAACCCAGTCGACCGGGGCCGTTCCACGCGGCCAGATCTCCGGTGCGGTACATGCGTTCGCCGGGTGGCCCGAACGGGCAGGCGACGAACCGCTGGGCGGTCAGCGCCGGCCGGTTCAGGTATCCGCGGGCCAGGCCGTGACCGGCGACGTACACCTCGCCGGTCACGCCCACCGGCACCGGCCGGAGTCGTTTGTCGAGCAGAAACGTACGCACGCCCGGCAACCCGCCGCCGATCGGGCTGCCCGGGCCCGGCTCGTCGAGCTCGGTGAGCCACTGCTGCGTCACATGCACCGTTGTCTCGGTGATGCCGTACATGTTGACCAGTGCCGGTGTGTCGGCTCCCCGCAGCGAACGCCAGTTCGCGAGCCGCCGTGGTTCAAGTTCCTCGCCACCGAAAACCACCATCCGCACACGGGAACCACGCGCCAGCTCGGGGTGTCGCTCCTGCGCCAAGGCGAGTTGGTAGAAGGCCGACGGCGTCTGACTCAGGATCGTCACGCCGGTCTCGGCCAGCATCCTCGCGAAGTCCTCGGGAGACCGGCTCGTCGCACGTGGCACGACCACCAGGCGCCCGCCGTGGAGCAACGCACCCCAGATCTCCCACACCGAGAAGTCGAACGCGTAGGAGTGAAAGAACGACCAGGCGTCAGCTGGGCCGAAGCCGAACGTGGGCGCCGCGGCGGCGAACAGGTTGGTGATGTTGTGGTGGGTGATGGTGACGGCTTTGGGGTTTCCGGTGGAGCCTGAGGTGTAGATGGTGTAGGCGGGGTGGTGTGGGTGTA
>NZ_JBEZGJ010000326.1:0-3851 GCF_040649965.1 Micromonospora sp. NPDC048843 | reverse complement strand
GCTGCTTGGCAGCCTCCCGCTCGGCCGCCTCACCCGTGTTCTCCGGAGCGTTGTCGTCCCGACCGCTCATCCCCCGCCTCCTCCGGTAGAGGCCCCGAGGTGAAGACCCGCCGGGGTGAGGGCTTCGGCACGCCGGCCGAGGCGGTAGTGCCGGCCACGGCCCCCGTCCCACGTCCGCCCCCGACCCCCGGCCCCGACCCCCGTTCGCCCCCGTCGATCATGAAGTTATTGCCACGACACGCCGCCGGCGGTGGCAATAACTTCATGATCAACGTGAGGTGAGCAGGAGGGGGCGGAGGGCGGCCACGATGGGGGCGTCGGCGGGCAGCCAGGTGACCGAGTCCAGTTCGTCGGCCGTGAGCCACCGAAGCGCCTCGTGCTCCAGCGCCTGCGGCTGGTCGCCGCCGAGCAGGCGGGCCGCGTACACCTTGAGCACCGACCGGCCGTGCGCCATCCGTACGTTGCGGCCGACCCGGTCGCCGATCTCGACGCGTACGGCCAACTCCTCGGCGCACTCCCGGATCAACGCGTCGGTCTCGGCCTCCCCCGGCTCGACCTTTCCGCCCGGAAACTCCCACATGCCCGCTACCTCGGGTGGGGCGGAACGCGCACAGGCGAGCACCCGCCCATCCCGGATGATCGCCGCACCGACGATCACCTTCAGGTCCCGTCGTTCGGCCTGCCCGCCATCATTCGCCCGTTCGGTCCGCACGGGCGTCCAGGGTGCCAGATCAATCGGCGGTTTGGGTACCGTAGCCGTCCGCTAGGCCAATAAGACACGGAAGTGTGGGCGTGGACACCCCCTCCGAGCAGCGAGAGACTAGGAGACACCGACAAGACACGGGATGGCGACGATTTGGCCACAAGCCGGCAACGGCGCTTGGGGGGTGCGGTGATGCGCGTGCTGTTCAACAGCAGGGCCAAGCACGACTACCTTTCCGACGCGTTGACCTTGCTATCTGGTTGGACGCGCGAGGGCGAGCAGATCCGACGGACGCTCGTGATCGACGATACCCAACACGCCGCACTAACTGAACGGGTCAAGGTCGTCGCGGATGCGCTGCATCTGCGACCCGAGATCAGCCGCCGGGCCGACAGCACCCAGATTCGGGTCGGGCACGGCAGCGGCGACCCGCTGACCGAGGGCGAGGTGTTGTTGGCCGCCCGCATCGAGGACGCCTACCGGGCGGTCACCGAGGCCTGACGACCGTCTCCGAATCCGACAGGGCGTCCTGCGGGTACCAGCGCAACTCCACCGAGTTGCCGTCCGGGTCCCGCACGTAGATCGAGGTCGCCGAACCGCGGGCGCCGAACCGGCTGACCGGCCCGGTCAGCACAGTGAAGACCCCCGAATCGATCACCTGCGCCCAGTCCAGTGGTGCCACCACCAGGCAGAAGTGGTCCACGTTCGCGCCCTGCGGCTCACCTTGGACGAGGTCGATGATGCTGTCGGAGCTGATCCGCACCGAGGGGAACGGGACGGTGCCCGCACGCCACTCGTCGACCCGTACCGGCGCCAGCCCGAGCTGGCCGCAGTAGAAGTCCAGGGACCGTTCCACGTCGGCGACGGTCAGCACCAGGTGGTCGAAACCGGTTACCCGCACCGCGCTCACGCCTCCTTCAGGTGAGCCGCTCAGGTAGTCGTCAACGCTCATGTCGGAGCCTTTCGCTCGGTTTTCCCTGCCGGGTTCACGATCCCCGGACGAGGGACGCCGACCAAGACCCGATACCGCTACGATCGTTGCCCACAGGTCAACGATGGGAACGACGTGCTGGAGCGGTACGAGGTCGAGACGTTCCTGACCCTCGCGGACGAACTGCACTTCGGCCGGACCGCCGAGCGGCTGACAGTGAGCACCGGCCGGGTCAGCCACATCGTGAAGAAGCTGGAACGCCGGATCGGCGCACCGCTGTTCGCCCGCACCAGTCGGGTCGTCCGGCTCACCCCGATCGGCCGGCAGCTCGCCGACGAGCTGGCCCCGCTGGTCGCCGGGATGGACGAGGCCGTCCGCCGCGCGACCGACGCCGCCCGGGGCGTGACCGGGACGCTGCGGGTGGCGTTCCTCGGCGAGTGGACCGCACCGGTGCTGCTCCGGGCGGTGGCCCTGTTCGGTGAACGGCACCCCGACTGCCGGGTGGAGGTGCACGAGGCGCAGTTGTCCACCACCCGATCAGGGCTGCTCGACGGCTCGACGGACGTGTTGATCGCCTCGTACCCCTTCGACGGGATGGCCACCGGCCCGGCGCTGCTCTCCGAGGACCGGGCGCTGGCGGTAGCGGCGGGTCACCCGCTCACCCGGGAGCGGTCGGTGTCGTTGGAGGTGCTCGCCGACCACCCGGTGGTGCAGTACCCGACAGTGACCTCGGTGGAGTTCAAGCGGGACCGCACCCCGGAACGCACCCCGTCCGGCCGGGCGGTGCCAAAGGGGCCCGCCGGGAACACCTTCTCCGAGATGCTGTCCCTGGTCGCCCTGGGCCGGGGCGTCCTGCCGGTGGGCGAGCACACGCGGCGCTACTACCCGCGCCCCGACGTGGCGTACGTGCCCATCCACGACGCGCCACCGATCGAACGAGGGCCGGTCTGGCTGCCCAGCAACACCACCACCCGGGTACGCGAGTTCGTCCGCGCCGCTACCGACGCGAACCCCCGATGAGGCACGCCGAGTTTCGCCACCACCGGCTGGTCCAGGTGTACGACGCGGAGTGCCGGTGGGGGCCGGACGACGACTTCTTCCAGGCGGTGGTCGACGAGACCCCGGCCGCCCGGGTGCTCGACCTCGGCTGCGGCACCGGCAGGCTGACCGTCGCCCTCGCCGCCGCCGGGCACAGAGTCACCGGAGTGGACCCGGCCGGCGCGTCAGTGGCCGCCGCCCGTGCCAAGCCCTGTGGTGAGCGGGTCACCTGGCTTGAGGGCACCTCGGCGCTGCTGCCGGATCGGGCGTTCGACGTGGCGGTGCTGACCAGCCACGTGGCGCAGTTCTTCGTGGACGATGCGGAGTGGGCGCGTACCCTCGCCGACCTGGCCCGGGCGCTCGTGCCCAACGGCCGGTTGGTGTTCGACGCCCGCGACCCGGCGGACCGTCGCTGGGAGCTGTGGAACCCGGTGGATTCGCACCGGCTGGTCACGCTGCCCGCCGGCGGCGAGGTCCGCGCGTGGACCGAGGTCACCGGGGTACGCGACGGAGTGGTCGACTTCACCCACCACTACCACTTCGACGACGGGGAAGAGATCCTCAGCTCGGCGACGGTGCGCTTCCGCACCGAGGTCGAGCTGCGCACCTCCCTGACCAGGGCGGGCTTCATTGTGGACACTGTTCACGGGGGCTGGCGCGGCGAGCCCGTCGGCCACGGCGACGGCGAGTTCGTGGTCCTCGCCCGGGTGGGCCCGTTGGCACCGGTTTTCTAGCCTGGAGCACATGGCGAACATCGCGTACGACCGCAAAGAGCAGGTCCAGCAGATTGAGAGTGGCCTCCTCGAAGGCGAGCAGATCATCGCCGTCTACGACGCCGTCGGCACCGGCACCGGGTTCATCGGGCTGACGGACCGCCGCGTGATCATTCAGGACCGCTCGTTCGTCGGCAAGCGGTTCGCGATCACCAGCATCCCGTACTCGAAGATCACCAGCGTGAGCGTGGTCAGCAACAAGTCGTGGGGTGGTTCGTTCTTCTCCACCGGCGCCATCGCCATCCACGTCGGCACGCACACCTACGAGGTGGAGTTCCGTGGCGCGCAGAAGAGCCACCACGTGCACAACGTGATCCTGCACCACATCTCCTGACCGCACGTACCGTCGTGGGCCCGGCTGGCGTAATAGCCGCGACGACGCCGGGCACCGCGGCCGGCAGGATGA
>NZ_JBEZGJ010000325.1:0-3858 GCF_040649965.1 Micromonospora sp. NPDC048843 | reverse complement strand
GGTGACAGTGGGCGGGGTGAGCGTCGCCCGGGCGCAGTTGGCCGACTACGACCGGGTCTGCGGGTTCCGGCTCACCGATCGGCTGCCCGCGACGTCCGCCGCGGCGCTCACCGCCGCCGGCGTCGACCCCGGCGCCCGTGGGGAGTCACTGACCGTCGAGCAGTTCGCCGCCATCGCCGCGTCGGCTCCGGTCGGTACGCCGGCCGGGAAGTAGGCTGACGCGGTGCCCGCCCAGGACGCTGAGGAGCTGATCGTGGCCAAGCCGTTCGACATCCGCCTGCGCGTGCGGGACATCACCCCGTGACCGAGGCCTGGCGACCGGACGACGACGAGCGACGTGGGGCCATCGGCCCGGTGCGGGTGCGGGTGCCCGCGAAGGTCAACCTGCACCTCGGGGTGGGCCCGCTGCGCCGGGACGGCTACCACGAGCTGAACACGATCTACCACGCCATCTCGATCTACGACGAGCTGACGGCCCGCCGGGGCGACACCCTCGCCCTGACCATGGAGGGTGAGGGCACCGGCGAGCTGGCTCTGGACGACACCAACCTGGTGATCCGCGCCGCGCACGCCCTCGCCGGGTACGCGGGCGTGCTGCCGCACGCCCGACTGCACCTGCGCAAGCAGATCCCGCTCGCCGGTGGGTTGGCCGGTGGCAGCGCCGACGCCGCCGCCGCGCTGGTGGCCTGCGACGCGCTCTGGGGCACCGGGCTGTCCCGCGACGAGCTGGCCGGCATCGCCGCCGACCTCGGCTCCGACGTGCCGTTCCTGATCTACGGTGGCACCGCGCTGGGCACCGGCCGGGGTGAGGCGATCAGCCCCGTGCTGGCCCGCCCCACCTCCTGGCACTGGGTGGTGGCGATCGCCGACGGTGGCCTCTCCACCCCGACCGCCTACCGGGAGCTGGATCGGCTCCGCGACTCCGGTGCCGCCGGCGCCCCGCTGGGCAGCACCGACGCGCTGCTGGGCGCGTTGCGCCAGCGTGACCCCCGGGTGCTCGCCCGTACGCTCGGCAACGACCTCCAGGACGCCGCGCTGGCCATGCGCCCGGCGCTGGCCGACACGCTGAAGGCCGGCGAGGCAGCCGGCGCGCTCACCGGCATCGTCTCCGGCTCCGGCCCGACCTGCGTGTTTCTCGCCGCCACCGCGGCCGACGCGGAGCGGATCGCCGCCGAGCTGACCGCCGCTGGCGTCTGCCGGGAGGCGCGGGTCGCGCACGGTCCGGTAGCCGGCGCCCGCGTCGGCTGACGACGCGTTCCACCGGAGCTGCTGGCGCGCGGCGCGGGCGTTCGGGGCTTCCGCGTACCCTTGGGGCAGGCGTCCAGGTGCCCGCCGGCACCGGGACGCCTTGATCATGAAGGGTGGAACGTGGCGAACATCGTCAATCTGGACCGGGTGTCCAAGGGGTATGGCGCCGCCGGGCGGCTGCTCACGGACGTCTCGCTCGGCCTGGACGACGCCGACCGGATCGGCGTGGTCGGCCTCAACGGCGCCGGCAAGTCCACCCTGTTGCGACTGCTCACCAAGCAGGAGGACCCCGACGACGGTCGGGTGACCCACCGCCGTGACCTGCGTGTGCTCTGGCTGCCGCAGCAGCTCGCCCTCGCCCCCGAGGCCACCGTCCGGGACGTGGTGCTCGGCACCGCCTGGCTCGCCGAGGGCATGGGCGCCGAGCACGAGTGGGCCGGCGACTCCGGGGTGCGGGCCATCCTCGACGGCCTCGGCATGCCGCACCTCGGCCTCGACCAGCCGGTGGGCCCGATGTCCGGTGGCGAACGCCGCCGGGTGGCGCTCGCCGCGCTGCTCGTGCGCGACTCCGACCTGCTCATCCTCGACGAGCCCACCAACCACCTGGACGTCGGCGGGGTCGACTGGCTGGCCCGGCACCTGGTCGGCCGCAAGGGCGCCCTGGTCGTGGTCACCCACGACCGGTGGTTCCTGGACGCGGTCTGCACCAACACCTGGGAGGTCGCCGACCAGACCGTCCGCGCCTACGAGGGTGGCTTCGCCGCCTGGACCCTCGCCCGCGCCGAGCGCGAGCGGGTCGCCGCCGCCACCGAGGCCCGCCGGCAGAACCTGCTCCGCAAGGAGATCGCCTGGCTGCGTCGTGGCCCGCCCGCGCGGACCTCCAAGCCGCAGTTCCGCATCGACGCCGCGAACGCGTTGATCGCCGACGTGCCGCCGGCGCGCGACACCATGTCGTTGCAGCGCATGGCCACCTCGCGGTTGGGCAAGCAGGTCTACGACCTGGAGAACGTCGAGCTGCACGCCGGTCCGAAGGAGATCCTTCGCGACGTCACCTGGCTGGTCGGCCCCGGCGACCGGATCGCCATCCTCGGTGCCAACGGCGCCGGCAAGACCACGCTGCTGCGGATGCTCGCCGGCATCACCCGCCCCGATGGCGGTCGCCTCGGCACCGGCTCCACAGTCCGGCCCGCTTTCCTCTCCCAGGAGCTCACCGAGCTGCCTGGGCACCTGCGGGTGCTGGAGGCGGTGGAGGAGGTGGCCCGCCGGGTTCAGCTCGGCGACCGGGAGGTCTCCGCTTCGCAGCTCGCCGAGGTGTTCGGCTTCGACGACCGCCGTCTCTGGACCCCGGTCAGTGACCTCTCCGGTGGGGAACGCCGCCGGTTGCAGATGCTGCGGCTGCTGGCCGGGGAACCCAACGTGCTGCTCTTCGACGAGCCCACGAACGACCTGGACACCGACACCCTCGCCTCGCTGGAGGACCTCCTCGACTCGTGGCCCGGCACGATCATCGTGGCCAGCCATGACCGGTACCTGATCGAGCGGGTCACCGACACGGCGTACGGGATGTTCGGTGACGGCCGGTTGGTGCACCTGCCGGGTGGCGTGGACGAATACCTCGCGCGGACCGCCGAGCGGGCCGGCTCTCCTCGGGCGGGCGCCACCTCGACCTCCGCGCCTGGTGTCCCCTCGGGAGGTGGCATGTCCGCCGCCGAGGTCCGTCAGGCCCGCAAGGAGCTGACCCGGCTGGAGCGGCAGCTCAGCAAGCTCGACCAGCGCGAGACCACGCTGCTCGATCAGCTCGCGGCGGACGCCACCGACTACGCCCGGGTCGCCGAGTTGGACACCCAGCTCAAGGATCTGCGCGCCGAACGGGAGCGGATCGAGGAGAGCTGGATGACCCTCGCCGAGGACCTGCCCGAGAGCTGACCGGCCGGGCGCGCCGGCCCGGGCCCCGTGTGCGGCGTCACACCACCACATGCGAGACAATCGTCGGCGACACCTACCCCACGGCGTTGGAGACACAGACATGGCACACACCCCCGTCAACCACCCCGCGCGGCCGATCTACCGGGCGATCGGCGGGCTGACCGGTCTGTACCTGGTCGTCTTCGGTGTGCTCGGCATCGTCGCGAGCACCGGCAACGAGATCCTCGCCCAGGACGACACCCGGGTCCTCGGTCAGGGCACCAACCTTGGCTTCTCGCTGCTCAGCGTGCTGCTCGGGATCGTCGTGCTGGTCGGCACCGCGCTCGGCCGCAACATCGACGTGGCGATCAACCAGTGGCTGGCGTACAGCCTCATGGTGGTCAGCCTGGCCGGTCTCGCGTTCATCCGGACCGACGCCAACATCTTCAACTTCAGCATCACCACTGTGGTCGTGGTGATGGCGGCCGCCCTGGTGCTGCTCATGGTCGGCATGTACGGCAAGGTCGGCACCGAGGATGAGGCGGAGGCGTTCCAGAAGGCTCGTCTGGTTCTCTGAGCCCTTTTGGTTGCGGCCGTGGGTTTTCGCCGGAGCCCGAGCTGCTCCGGGCGGTCAGGCTTGATCCCTGCGCAGCTCGGGCTCCGGCGTGGCCCGACTGACCCCGCAGATCAACTAACAGGTGGAGC
>NZ_JBEZGJ010000324.1:0-3892 GCF_040649965.1 Micromonospora sp. NPDC048843 | reverse complement strand
TCACCCGCCCGCAACGCCTGCGCCGCCAAATGCAACGCCACCAACGACGACGAACACGCCGTATCCACCGTCACCGCCGGGCCCTCCAACCCAAAGGTGTACGACAACCGCCCCGAAATCACACTCGCCGCACTACCCGTAACCGCATAGCCTTCGGCGACGTGCGGTACCTGGGGGGCGCCGCTGGCGTAGTCGGGGGCCACGGCGCCGACGAAGACGCCGGTCTGGGTGCCGCGCAGGGCCATAGGGTTGATGCCGGACTGTTCGAGGGTTTGCCACGCGGTTTCCAGCAGGAGGCGCTGTTGAGGGTCCATGGCCAGGGCCTCGCGTGGGGAGATCCCGAACAGGGCTGCGTCGAATTCGCCCACGTCGGGGAGGAATCCGCCGTGTCGGGCGTAGGTCTTTCCGAGTCTGTCTGGGTCTGGGTCGTACAGGCCGTCGACGTCCCAACCTCGGTCGGTGGGGAACGGGGATATGGCGTCGCCTTCGCCTGTTACCAGGCGCCACAGGTCCTCTGGGGACTGCACTCCACCGGGGAAGCGGCATGCCATGCCCACAATGGCGATTGGGTCGTCGCCTTCGGTTAGGTCGGGCCGTGACTGTTGGGGTACCGAGGGCGTGACGGCGGCCGACTCGCCAACCAGCGTGGCGCGTAGGTAGGTGGCGATGGCGACCGGTGTCGGATAGTCAAACGCGAGGGTTGCCGGTAGCCGCAGTCCGGTTGCCGTGTTCAGACGGTTGCGGAGTTCCACCGCGGTAATGGAGTCACCGCCGAGATCACGGAACGCCCGCTCGGGTAGCACCGTGTCGGGGGTGGGGTGGCCGAGGACCGACGCGGCGTGGGCGCGGACCAGGTCGAGCAGCGTCTGGTCCTGCTCGTTTCGATTGAGTTCGGCCAGCTGTCGTGTGAGGTCGGAGTTGGTTGGGGGCGTGCGTGATTCGGTCTTGTCGAAGGCGAGGATCTGTCGGACGTCGGGCAGGTCGTTGAGCAGCGGCCGGGGCCGGGACATGGTGAAGGTGGGTGCGAAGAGGTTCCAGTCCACGTCGGCAATGGTCAGAACGGTTTCGTCGTGGGTAAGTGCCTCTTGCAGCGCGGCGGTGGCCAAATCCGCCGGCATTTGCAGGATGCCGTTGCGTCGGAGTTGCTCGACTCCTTCGCCTTGAGTCATGCCGCCGCCAGCCCAGGCACCCCAGGCAACCGAGGTGGCGGGTAGGCCACGGTGGCGGCGGTGTTCGGCCAGCGCGTCGAGGAAGGCGTTGCCAGCCGCGTACGCGCCGTGGGCGGTGCTGCCCCAAACGCCGGCGATGGACGAGATGAGGACGAACGCGTCGAGCTGGTCGTCGAACAGACTGTCGAGGTTCGCGGCACCGGCGACTTTCGCATCGAGTGCGTGACTCAGGTTGGCGGCGGTGATGTCGTCGATGGCCCCGAAGTGTCCGACGCCGGCGGCGTGTATCACCGTTCGGATGGGCGGGGCATCGGCTTCGACTTGCCGGATGAGTGCGGCGAGCGCGGCGCGGTCGCCCACGTCGCATGCGGCGATGGTGACGCCGACTCCGTGCTGCGCTAGTTCGGCCTCGAGGGCGGCTGCGCCGGGTGCATCGGTTCCTCGCCGGCTGGTCAGCACGATGTGGCTGGCACCGCCGCTGGCGAGCCAGCGGGCGAGGTGGGCGCCGACGCCGCCGGTGCCGCCGGTGATCAGGGCGGTGTCGCGGGTCTGCCATTGGTTCGGTGCAGGGTGCGGATACGCGGCGCGGATTAGTCGCCGTACATAGATTCCGCCTGGACGGAGGGCTAGCTGGTCTTCGTCGTCGATGCCTCGTAGGGCGGCGGCCAGGTGGGCGATGTCCTCGGCGGTGGCGTGTTCGGGTAGGTCGATGAGTCCGCCCCAGCGGTGCGGGTGTTCGAGAGCGGCGACTCGGCCAATTCCCCAAATTTGGGCTTGTATCGGCCTGTCCACCCTATCGTGTGGGCGCACCGCTACTGCCCCGGCTGTGGCGCACCAGAGCGGCGCATCGACGTGGGTGTCGCCGAGTGCCTGCAGCAGGGTGACGGTGGCGGCCAGGCCTGCGGGGGTCGCGGGGTGCTGCGGATGTGGCGCCTCGTCCAGGGCGAGCAGTGACAGCACGCCGTCCAATTCCGGGGTGTGCTCGGTGAGGTCGTGGAGCTGGCTACTCAGCTGCGCCCGGTCGGTGGTTGCGGCGTCGACTGCGAGGTGGCGAACGGTGATGCCGTGATCGGTGAGGGCTCGGGTGGTGGCGTGCACCCACTCCTGATCATGCTGCTCGGGTGTGACAAGCAGCCAGGTTCCTGATGCGGCGGTGCCTCCTGCCGAAACCGGCTTCCATGTCACTCGGTATCGCCAGGAATCTAGGGTGGTGCGGGTGTGTTGGCCGCGTCGCCAGGACGACAAAAGAGGCAGGAGGGCAGACAGCGAAGAACGGGTGTCGCCACCGTTGACGCCAAGGGTGGCGGACAGGACCGCCAGATCCTCCCGCTCGACGGCCTGCCAGAAGGTGGTTTCGGCGGGCGATGCCGGCCCAGGACCGTGGGCGAGGTCAACGATGCTGTCGGGAAGGTCAAGATGGGTGACGGAGGATCCGGCGAACGTGGCAGGCCAATTCACGTCGACACCCTGGACGAACGCCTCAGCAAGGGAGGTGGTGAACCGATCCAGGCTTCCCTCGTCTCGGCGGAGCGTTCCGATCGCCACCGCCTGCTGGTCGCTGCCGTCGATGGTCTGTTCCACGCCGAGGGTCAGGACGGGATGGGGGCTGCATTCGATAAAAACGCGATGCCCGAGGGTCAACAGGACCCGGGTGGCCCCCTCGAATTGGACGGTGCGGCGCAAGTTGTCGTACCAGTACTGGGCTCCGAGTTCGGCGGTGTCGAGTATTTTCCCGGTCACTGTGGAATAGAAAGGGATAGTGCCGGTGCGGGGAGCGATACCGACCAGAGCGGCTAGAAGCTGATCGCGGACCTGCTCCACCTGCAGACTGTGCGAGGCGTAGTCCACGCCGATGCGTTTGACCTGAACACCCTCTGCGGCGCAGGCAGTGACGAATTCATCCAGGGCGGACACGTCGCCGGAGACGACGATGCTGCGCGGGCCGTTCACCGCGGCGATCGACAAGCGGTCCGCCCACGGGGTCAGCCTCCGGTGCGTCTCGCTCAAATCGAGACTTGTCGAGGCCATGCCGCCCTGTCCGGAAAGTCCGCGTAGGGCTCGGCTACGTAGGGCGACGACAGCAGCGGCATCCTGCAGCGACAGCCCTCCTGCGACATAGGCAGCGGCAATCTCGCCCTGCGAGTGTCCGACAACGGCGGCAGGTGTGATGCCGTGGGAGGCCCACAGCGCGCTGAGGGACACCATGACCGCGAACAGGGCTGGTTGGACTACGTCGACCCGTTCCAGGGACGGCGCCTCGGCGGCACCGCGGAGGACGTCTCGCAATGACCAGTCAATGTATGGTGCCAACGCCTGCTCGCAGGCGTCTATCTGTGCGGCAAAGACCGGTGAACGGTTCAGCAGGTCGGCGCCCATTCCGTGCCACTGTGAGCCCTGACCTGGGAACAACAGCACCGGTCGCGACCCTGGTACGCCAGCACCCTCGACCACCTGGTCGTCTGCGCTGCCGAGGGCCAGCCCGTGCAACCCGGCCAGCATGCCTGCCTGGTCCCGGCCGAGTACCACCGCGCGGTACGGATGCGACATGGGCCTGCCCGCCAGGGTCGCGGTCACGTCGATCGGGCGTACGCCCGACCGGTCGTTCAGAAAGCCACTGAGTCGGTCCGCGTGTCCGCGCACCGCCGCCCGGCTCGGCCCAGCCAGTACCCACGGCGTCAGCGAAAGGAAGCCGCTCACGTGTTCCCGGTACCAGTACGGGCGGT
>NZ_JBEZGJ010000323.1:0-3942 GCF_040649965.1 Micromonospora sp. NPDC048843 | reverse complement strand
CTTGTCGCTGAACTTCGCCCCGACCTCGGCCCACGCCGCGGCGGCCTGCTTGACGGCGTCCTGCTTCCAGGCGCCGTCCTCCAGGTTGTCGATGTTCTTCAGCACGTCCGTGCCGCCGATCTTGGCGGCGTGGGTGAGGATCACGTTCCACTGGTAGTACGCGGCGTTCGCACCGGCGTAGCCGTACGGGGTGATGCCCTTGGCCTTGATGTTCGTGAGCAGGGCCATGAACTCGTCCCAGTTCTTCGCCGGCGCCCACCCGTTGTCCTTGAACAGCTTGCCCGAGTACCAGATGCCGAAGACGGTGGAGACGTAGTACAGGACGAACGGCTTGCCGTTGAACGAACCGGCCTCGATGGTGCCCGGCACCACTGTGTCGCGGACCTTCTTGGACGGGTCGTCGACCGACGGCGCGTCCCACAGCTCGGTGAGGTCCTGAAGCTGACCGTCGGCAACGAGCGCGCCGAAGTCCATCAGCTTCTCGCCCGAGTTGTTCACGAACTCCGGCGGGTTACCGGATGCGAACCGCGGCTGGAGCACCGTGGAGACGGCCTGGGTGGCCTGGTGCTTGACCTCGGCCTTGGGGAACGCCTTCTTGTACAGCGGCTCGTGCACGTCGGTGGCGTACTTCTCGCCGTAGCCACCGTTGAAGATGACCACCTCGATCGCGGCGTCCTCCTTGACGCCCAGCGGGTTCTTCTCGCTCTTGGTGCCGCCGGCGACCTGCTCGTTGTCACCGTCGCTGCCGCTGGTGGCGCAGGCGCCGAGCAGGCCGATGGCCGGAGTGGCGAGCATGCCCACGGCGGCGGCGCGACGCAGCACCGTGCGACGGTCGAGTGCGGCCGGGTGTTCGGGGGTAATCGACATCGTCGTCTCTCCTTGTGGAATTCGGGTCATGCGGTACGCCGGAGACGTCCGGCGTACCGCGACTCGAGGGCGAGGTTGTGCTCGTCCCCGCCGGGGACGTTGGCGGAGAGGTAGATAGGGGGTACCTCCCCGGCCTGGTGGAACCGTCGTACGACCTCCGCGGTCAGCAACTGCGCCAGCAGCGCCGTGGTGACCGAGGAGACCGCACAGACCGCGCCGCCGCCCTCGAGCGGCAGCAGTGCATCGCCGTACGGCGCGCCGTTGTCCAGCACGACGTCGGCGAGGTCGGCGAGCCGGTGCCCGGACGGGTGCCGTGGGGCGACCCGCGCGGTGTGCTCGACCGAGGTGACCGCGATCAACGGGTGACCGCGCTCGGTGACCAGCGCCGCCAGCTCGACCACCGAGCCGTTGATGCCGGATTGGGACGCCACCACGAACACGTCGCGCGGCTGGGGTGCCGCGAGGGCGTAGATCTGGTGGGCGATGGAGGGATCACGTTCCAGCTTGGGGTCGGCGAGCACGTCACGCGGTGCGTCACCGTGCATGACCAGGTCCCGTACCGAGAGCCGGTTGGTGGGGACCAACCCGCCGGCCCGGGCGACCAGCTCGGCGGCGAACGCCTCCGAGTGCCCGGCACCGAACGCCTGGAGCACGCCACCGTCGCGCAGGCTGTCGGCGATCAGGTCGGCGGCCCGGGTGATCCCGTCGGCCTCCGAGTCGAGCAGCCGGTCGAGCACCGGGCGGACGGCGTCCGCGTACCCCTGGGCGCTGATCATGAGTGGGCTCCCTTCGCTGCCTTGTGCCCGTCGACGGCCTGCGCTGTTCGCCGGAAGGCCGCGTGTGCCCGGTCGTGCGTGCGTTGGGCGACGGCGATGTAGAGCAGGTCGAGCACCACCAGTTGGGGGTGCCGGGCGGAGAGCGCGTCCGGCCGGAAGGTGGTCGCCTGGCTGGCCGTGAGCAGCACGATGTCGGCCAGCTCGGCCAGCGGTGAGCGGGGGAAGCCGGTGAGCGCGAGCGTGGTGGCGCCCCGGCTGCCCGCCTCGGCGAGCATCTCGATCGTCTCCCGGGTCTGCCCGGTGTGCGAGATGCCGAGCGCCACGTCCCCCGATCGCAGCAACGCGGCGCTGGCCAACCCCTCGTGCACGTCGTTCCACGCCCACGCCGCCACACCGATGCGGTGCAGGCTGAACTGCATCTCCTCACCGACCAGGGCACTGCCGCTGGCACCGAAGATGTTCACCCTGGTGGCGCCGGCGATTGCCACCGCGGCCCGCTCCACCTCGGTGAGGTCGAGCAGGGTGGCGGTGTCGTGCATGGCCCGGGTGTCGGCGGCCATGATCTGGTCGAGCACCCGGGCGAGCGGGTCGCTCGGCTGGATCTCGCGTCCGATGTCGACCGTCCAACCGGCGGAGCGGGCCCGGCCGGTCTCGGAGGCGATGCCCAGCCGCAGGTCGGCGTACCCCTCGAACCCCATCGCCCGGCAGAAGCGGGTGATGGTCGCCGGTGAGGTGCCGCTGCGCTCGGCCAGCTCGACGATTGTCGAGCGGGCGGCGGCCTCCGGGTCGCTGAGCACGTGCTCGGCGACCCGACGCAGGGCGCCGGTCAACTCGCCCAGCCCGTTGCGAACCCGGGCCAACACCCCGTCGGAGGCCGAGCTCCGCCGGTCGATCACATCGGCGTCGACCACCGCGGTCCCCGCGGCGGTGTCCACCTCGTGATCAACCATGAGACGCCTCAGCTTTCCGAAAAGACTGTTAACTGTTAGTGGTAAAAGTTCTTACTGAACGACCCTCTGTGTCAAGACTGTGGGCGAAGTTTTCAAACTGTTACCTGGTGCACAGCCCTCCACGCCCGCCACAACTTGCCCCGCACGACCCCGCCGACCAGCATGAACAAGCCAGATCGCCGTTCCGCGCAAGGAGACTCGTGCCGATGTCCGACACCGTCGTGGTGGGTCTCGATATCGGCGGTACGTCCACCCGGGCGACCGTCCTCACCCTCACCGGGCACCGCGTCGGCACCGGCCGCGCCGGTGGCGGCAACCCCACCAGCCACGGCGCCGAACGCGCCGCCGCCGAACTGCTGACCGCGCTGCGCGAGGCGCTCGCCGACGTTGACCCGACGCGGGCGGCCGCCGGCACCATCGGGCTCGCCGGAGCCGGCCGGCTGCTCGCCGACCCCGCCGGGCGGGCCGCCTTCGACCAGGCCTGGCACGACGCCGGCCTGCGCTGCCCGTACGAGGTGCACGGCGACGCCCTGGTCGCGTACGCCTCCGGCACCGCCGCCCCGGACGGAACCATCCTCATCGCCGGCACCGGCGCGATCACCGCCCAGGTCCACGAGCTGCGGCTCGACCGGATCGCCGACGGCCACGGCTGGCTCCTCGGCGACGCCGGCTCGGGCTTCTGGCTCGGTCGGGAAGCCGTGCGCCGGCTGCTCGCCGACCTCGACGCCGGCCGCGGGCTGGGCGCGCTGACCACCACCGTGCTCACCGAGATTCTGGGCAGCGCCGACATCGCCGCCCGCCCCCGGGACACCGTCGACGCCACCATCCAGACGGTGACGCGTCGACCCCCCATCGAGCTGGCCCGGCTCGCCCCGCTTGTCGTCGACGCCGCCACCCACGGTGACCCGGTCGCCACCGCGCTGATCACCACCGCCGCCGGGCACCTCACCGAGAGCGTGAGCCGCATCCGCCCCGCCAGGGCCGTGACGCCGATCGTGCTGGGCGGCGGCCTGCTCACCGCGGACACCCCGCTCGCCGCCGCCGTCCGAGCCGAGATCGCGCGACACTGGCCGGACGCGCCACTGCGGACCGCCGGAGACGGCGCCGCCGCCGCGGCCTGGCTCGCCGCCCGTGGCCTACCCGAGGTGACCGACCCGGCCGCCCTGCACGCCCGCCTCTTTCCGACCCCCTGACCCACCAGCCCGCACACGCCGGGCCCGCACACGCCGGGCCCGCACACGCCGGGCCCGCACACGCCGGGCCCGCACCTCCGGGCCCGCACCTCCGGGCCCGCACCTCCGGGCCCGCACCTCCGGGCCCGCACCCCGCCGCACCCCCGCCTGGCCCGC
>NZ_JBEZGJ010000322.1:0-3950 GCF_040649965.1 Micromonospora sp. NPDC048843 | reverse complement strand
GGGCCCTTCGACGCTCTGCGGCTCGTACTTGATCTGCCCGCAGTCGGGCACCCGGCCCTGCGCGCAGAGCGCCTGCCGGCTCGGTGGGGCGGAGACGTAGCCGTGCGCCTGCGCGGGGGCGGCGACGGTGAGGGTGGCGGCGACGGCGCCCGCCGCCACCAGCGGGACGGTGATTCTTCGACGCATGGGGGCAGCTCCTTCTCCAGGTCCGGTGAGGTGCCCTCAAGGTAATTTAAACATTGTTAACAGTAAAGACTCTCATCGATAAATCCATCGATGATGGCAGTTTTCTTCTCAAAGCCGGAGCAGGCTGCCCCGGTCGTCGACCTGGTCGGCCGACTCGTCGTCCAACCAGACGCCGCCGGTGCCGAGGTAACGGAACCGGTACTCCCCCGGCGGCAGCTTCACCGTCACCGTCCTGGTGCCGTCGCGGCGTGCCACCAACTCGTGCCGACCGGGCTGCCAGCCGTTGAAGGAGCCGACGACGCTCACCGGGCCGGGCGGGACATCGCGGGGCAGACAGAAGGTGATCCGGGTCTGGTTGCCGAAGAGCCTGTTGCGCTTGATCACGGTGATCCTCCGGGGGTTGCGGCGGTTCACCAGGCATAACGGGCAACACGCCGACGCCGACACGCCGCAGTCGCAGGCCAGGCGTCGAGGTTCCGCCCCCACGTCGGGGCCAGCTGAGGGATTCTGTAGGCACTTGTCCACTTAACGGAGGTTTTCGGTGGCAACCTGCGAGGTCTGCGGCAACGACTACTGGATGGCGTTCGAGGTGCACACCGTCAGCGGTGACGTGCACACCTTCGACTCGTTCGAGTGCGCGATCCACCGCATGGCACCGATCTGCGAGCACTGCCAGGTCAAGATCGTCGGGCACGGCGTCGAGGTCAACGGCCGCTTCTTCTGCTGCGCGCACTGCGCCCGCGCCGTCGAGGGCGCGGTGGGCGCCGAGATCCGCGACGCCGTCGGCGCCCGCCCGGCCTGACCGCGCCTGCCCGGCCGCCGCCAGCTACCTCGCGCCCGCACGGGCGGACCCCGGGTGAACCCGCCCGACCTACCATCGGTGGATGCCCCAGCAGACCACCGAGCTCCGGACGGCCTCCTTCGCCGACCTGAACGCCCGCACCCTCCACGACCTGCTCAAACTACGCGTCGACGTGTTCGTGGTCGAGCAGAACTGCCCGTACCCGGAGCTGGACGGGCGGGACGTCGAGCCGGGCACCCGACACGTCTGGCTCACCGACGGCGGCGCGCCGCTGGCGTACCTGCGGATTCTGGCCGACCCGGACGGTGTCGCCCGGATCGGTCGGGTCGTGGTGGCCTCGACGGCGCGCGGCGGCGGACACGCCGGCCGGCTGATGACGGCGGCGCTTGAGGTGGTGGGCAACCGGCAGTGTGTGCTGGACGCCCAGTCGCACCTGGTCGCGTTCTACACCCGGCACGGCTTCACTGTCAGCGGCCCCGAGTACGTCGAGGACGGCATCCCGCACACGCCGATGCGACGCGATGCCATTGACGGCTGACGATTGAGCTGGCATGGTGCCGGGTAGAGCCATCGCGGGAGCCAGCGATCAGGCACGGGAGTGGGCAACTCCCGGCGATCCGGGTGTCGACGTCCGACCTCATCCCCCCGGGGGCTCCATGTTCACTCCCACTCGATCACGACGCGTGCTCTGGTTGTTCGCCATCGCGGCGACCATCGCGCTTCTGTTGACGACCGCACTGACCACCATGCGGGCCGATCCCGCTTCGGCGCACGGTTCGGTCGTCGACCCGGCCTCCCGCAACTACAGCTGCTGGCAACGTTGGGGCAGCGACTTCCAGAACCCGCGGATGGCCACCGAGGACCCGATGTGCTGGCAGGCCTGGCAGGCCGACCCGGCCGCCATGTGGAACTGGAACGGCCTGTACCGCGAGGGTGTGGGAGGCAACCACCAGGCCGCCGTCCCCGACGGCCAACTCTGCAGCGGCGGACGCACCCAGAGCCCGCGCTACAACGCGCTGGACACCATCGGCGCCTGGAAGACCACAGCGGTGTCGAACAACTTCCGGCTCCGCTTCGTCGACCAGGCCCGTCACGGCGCCGACTACATCCGGGTGTACGTGACCAAGCAGGGCTTCAACCCCGCCACCCAACCACTCGGCTGGGGCAACCTGGAGTTGGCGGGCCAGATCGGCAACACCCCCGCCTCCCAGTGGAGCCCGGACCCCAGTGGTGTCTCGATCCAGATCCCGGTGAGCGCGCCGGGCCGCACCGGACGGCACATCGTCTACACCGTCTGGCAGGCCAGCCACCTGGACCAGTCGTACTACCTGTGCAGCGACGTCGACTTCGGCGGCGGGTCGACCACCCCACCCACCGATCCCCCGCCGACGACCCCGCCGCCCACCACGCCCCCGCCGACCACCCCGCCGCCGGCCGGTGCCTGCACGGCGACGTACCAGGTGACCGGTCAGTGGTCCGGCGGCTTCCAGGCCGACGTGAAGGTGACCGCAGGTGGCTCACCCACCCAGGGTTGGTCGGTGAGCTGGAACTACAACAACGGCCAGCAGGTCACCTCGTCGTGGAACGCGACGGTCAGCACCAACGGCACGCTGGTCACCGCACGTAACACCACCAACAACGGCACCCTTGCCGCCGGAGCGAGCACCACGTTCGGTTTCCTCGGCTCGTGGAACGGCAGCAACCCGGTTCCGCTGGTCTCCTGTACGACGACCAGCTGATCCCCGGCCGGCGCCGCACCCGGGCGGGGGTGCGGCGCCGGACGGCGGGGATCAGACCAGGCAGTTGACGATCTCGGCTACCGAACGGCGGCGGCCGGTGTAGAACGGGACCTCTTCGCGGACGTGCCGGCGGGCGCCGGAGGCGCGCAGGTCCCGCATCAGGTCGACGATCCGGTGCAGTTCGTCGGCCTCGAAGGCGAGCATCCACTCGTAGTCGCCGAGCGCGAACGAGGCGACAGTGTTGGCGCGCACGTCCGGGTAGCCACGGGCCATCTTGCCGTGCTCGGCGAGCATCTCCCGCCGCTCGGCATCGGGCAGCAGGTACCACTCGTAGGAGCGGACGAACGGGTACACGCAGATGTAGGGGCGAGCCTCCTCACCGGCAAGGAACGCCGGGATGTGGCTCTTGTTGAACTCCGCCGGCCGGTGCAGCGCCATCTGCGACCACACCGGGGTCAGCGCCCGGCCCAGCGTGGTACGGCGGAACCGCAGGTAAGCGTCCTGGAGCGCGTCGGGGGACGCGGAGTGCCACCAGATCATCACGTCCGCGTCGGCGCGCAGCCCGGAGACGTCGTACACGCCCCGGACCACCACGTCCTTGCCGGCCAGCTCGTCGAAGAGGGACACCACCTCGCCGGTGACGTTGTCCCGCAGCGACGGCAGCGGGGAGCTTGCCCGGAACACCGACCACATGGTGTAGCGGATGCTGTCGTTCAGCTCCCGCAACCGGGCCGCGTTGGTCTGCTCGGTCATCTCGCCGATCCTCCCAGTGCTGTGATGATCTCTTCGGCCGCCGTCTCGCCGGAGCGGACGCAGACCGGGATGCCGACGCCGTCATAGCCGGCGCCGGCGAGGACGACTGTGGGGTGCGCGGCCCGCAGCGCCGTCCGCGCGGCGCCGAGCCGGTCGGCGTGCCCCGGCGCGTACTGCGGCAGCGCACCGCCCCACCGCTGCACGTGCCCGTCGACCGGGGCGGGCAGCGGAGTGCCGAGCACCGCCGACAGCTCCCGGTGCACGGTGGCCGCCAGGTCCGCGTCGGGGCGCTGAAGGTGCGCCTCTTCGCCGTACCGGCCCACCGAGGCACGCACCAGGGCCAACCCGTCCGGCCGGCCCAGGTGCCCCCACTTGCCCGGTGATCGCGGCGACCACCGGCTTGGGAATGCGGGCGATCGCGCCGAGCGCGCTGGACAGGTTCGCAGCCCGGTCGGCCATGTCCACGTAGG
>NZ_JBEZGJ010000321.1:0-4054 GCF_040649965.1 Micromonospora sp. NPDC048843 | reverse complement strand
GCTGATCCAGATGCTGAAACGGGTGCCGTCCTTGACGTTGGTCGCCAGATTTCTCCACTGCCGCGGCGGTACGTAGGTCCAGCGGTTGGCGCACGAGGTGCGGCCGCTCCGCCGGGGGCGAGCGGTCCGGGGAGACCGGGCGGCGGTCGGTCGGTGGGGTGCCTGCCAACGGGTCGCCGACCCGACGGCGGTCCGGGCCCGGCTCCTCGCCGCGCCGCTGGTCAACCGGACGGTCCCTGCTGTCCGGGCCGGGGTAACGCGGCGGCGGGGCGGGACGCGCGCCGGATGCCGGTGGCGGTTCGGCCAGTGGCCGGCGTTCCGATGCTGGACGGGCATCCGAGCGCTCGTCGGCGCCGGGCGGGTCCACCGGCGCGGGCAGGTACTCCAGCCGCAGGCGCGCGGCGGGTGGCCCCGAGACGGGCCGGTCGGAGGTGGGGGACACCGGAACGGCCGACACCGGTCGGTCTCGACCGGGCGCGGCGGGGGAGACGGGGGCGGCCGATACCGGTCGGTCCCAAGCGGGGGAGACGGGCGCTGGCGACACCGGTCGTTGCGGGGAGGCCGGGGCGGCCGATACCGGTCGGTCCCAGCCGCGGCTGGCGGGGGAGTCGGGCGCTGGCGACACCGGTCGTTGCGGGGAGGCCGGGGCGGCCGATACCGGTCGGTCCCAAGCGGGGGAGACGGGTGCCGGCGACACCGGTCGTTCCGGGGAGACCGGCATGGCACGGCCGGAGGCCGGCGGCGCCGTCGCGGCCGGGCGTACCTGTCGCTCGTCGTAGCGTGCCGGAGTGGCCGCCGGGCGCTCGTCAGGCCGGGACGGCGTGGCCGCCGGCCGCTCGGGCCGCGCGGCCGGCCGCGACGCGATGCCCGGCTCGGGGCTGCGGTGCGGGTCCGTGGTGCGGTGCGGGTCGGTGCGGTGGCCGGGCTCCCTGGTGCGGTCCTGGCGCACCGGACCCGGTGCTGGCCAGGGCAGACTGCCGTCCGAGCGTTGGCCCGGCTGTGGCCGGGGCTCGCGGTACGCATCCTCACGGGGCGCGTCCTCGCGGTACCCGTTGTCGCGGTAGGTGTCCGGGCGGGCCTGCTCGCGGGGTCGCCGGTCCGGGTACGCCTCGGCGCGGGCGGCCGCCTCACGGGGCTGCTGCCGGTGTGGGTCGGTGTCGGGCCGCCGCCGGTCGTCGTCGAGGCGGGGCTGGTCGGGGAGGTCCGGATCGGGGCGACGCCGTCGTCCACCGTTGGGTGAGGGCGCTGCGCCGATCCCCTCGTCCGGGCGGTAGCGCGGCTCCGGGCGGCGCGGGTCGTCGGCGGCCCGGTCCGGGTACCCGTCGGCGCGGTATCGCGTGCGGCCGTCAACGGGTGCCCACGGGTCGACCGCGTCGGCGACGCGGCCGTCGTGGTCGCGGGTGGGTCGGACGCCGTACCCGTCGCCGGTGTGCCGTTCGTAACCAGCGGCCGGTCGTTGCGGTGTGCCGCGCCGACGTGGTGTGTCGTCCGGCTCGGGCACCCAGCCGGGTTCGGGCCGGGGCGCGGGGGAGACCGGCGGAGAGCCTCGGTAACCCCGGTCCCGCTCGGTGGGCTCCTGCCGGGGACGGCGGCTGTCGTACCGCTCGGGGGTGGGCTGGTCCTGGTGCCAGGCGGCTTCCCGCGCGGGCCCCCGCTCGTCGGCGGGGCGTCGGTCGGACCAGGCGGTACGTCGGTCCGACTCGGGCGAGCGGCGGTCGTCGCGGCGGGGTGGCTCGGGCAGCGGACGACGGTACGGCTCGTGGTCGTAGTGGCGGGAGTCGGCGTTGTCGGGCCGGCCGTAGGCGGAGGTGTCCGTCGAGAGTTCGTCGCTGCGGAGTCGGCTGTAGGCCGATGCCTCGCCAGGCTCGTCGTCCACCCAGGAGCGGCCGTGTGGTGTCTGTTCCGCTGGTGGTTCGTCGGACCAGGACCGGCCGAGGTAGGTGCCGTCCGGGCGGGTGGGCGCCAGCGGCGGCACTTCGGCGCGACCGGACACCGTCGCGCGGCCGCGCGGTGGCGGCTGGTGCGGCATGCCGATGTCGCCGGCGTAACGCTGGCCGGGGAACTGGGGGTGCCACTCGGTGGTCGGCTCGACCACCCAGGACGGTTCGTTCGGGTCTGACCATCGGTCGGTGTAGCGGCCGTTCATCCGTCGAGCCCGTCGCCACACCCGGCCGCTGGGCCGATTCTCGGCGGGGTTGAGGTGTCCGCAGCCGCCGTCGGGTGACCAATGGGCGTCCGGTCGCCGCCTGCCACGCCCCGGTGGCCGGCTCGCGTCCGCTCGCTCACGCGTTGTCACCTCGTTGCAAATTGTCGCGCTGGGGCCGCACGTGCCGGTCAGATCGCTGCTCCGGCAGGCCGTGGCTGCGGATGGAGGGTAACGGCGTGGGCTCGCTCACCGCCACTGTGGTGCCGCCCACCGGCGCAAACGTTATCCCATTGGTTTCGGACATTTGGTCCTATAAGCGAATCTGGCCTCCGACCATACCGCACACGAAGACCACCCGGCTGCGGCGGGATCGCCGTCCTCGTTCAGGGGTGCTCCATGATGAGGACGGCGAACGTACCGGGAGCGAGCGCCTCGTAACGGTGCGGGGCGTCGCCGGGAAACGTGGCGTAGTCGCCGGGTTCGAGTTCGACAGGTGCCGCCTCGGGTCCCACCCGCAGTCGGCCGGCAGCGACCACCACGTGCTCGATGCTGCGCGGGGTGTGTCCGTGCCCGGCTCGGACCGCGCCCGGTTCCAGCCTGATCAGGTAGATGTCCCGGCGCAGGTGCGCAGCGCCGGCGCTGAGCAGCGTTCCGCTGAAGTCGGCCCGCTCGGAGCGGACGCGCGGCCCGTCCCCGGCCCGGATGACCCGTACGCCGTCGTCGACGGGCTCCACCAGCCGGCTGAACGGCACACCGAGTGCGACGCCCAGCGCCCAGACCGTCTCCACACTCGGGTTTCCGGTGCCCGACTCCAGTTGGGAGAGGGTGGACTTGGCCACCCCCGCTCTGCGGGCCAGCTCGGTCAGCGAGATGCCGACCCGTTCCCGCTCCCGGCGCAGGGCGGCGGCGATGGTGGCCAGGGGGGCAGCCGGTTCCGAAGGCATGCCTTCGCTCCATTGGTCAAATGTTCGGTCTGTCGAACAACGACCCGTTCAGCATGATGAACGCACGACAAGATCCGCGCAGTTACGGCAAAACTGCTGCCTCAGAGGTGTCTGAGGCAGCAGTTTTGGCGATGTCGCGCGGATCTGGAACTGCGGGAGTGGAGCCGGGGGTCAGACCTTGTCGCCCAGCTTGACCTGGGGCGCGGGAGCGCGCATGCGTCGGAAGGTGATCGACCGCATGACCGCGTAGAGGAAGAGCGAGCCCATCCGCTGGTCGGTCTTCGGGAAACGTTCCCGGACCAACTTGCTGATCTTGCGGCAGATCAGCACCGAGTCGACCACCACACCCAGCGCCAGCGCGCCCCAGAGCACGTTGGAGATCAGTCGGACCACCGGCGGCATGGCCGCGTTCGACCCGACCAGCACGATCAGCGCGCCGCCGAAGAACCAGGTGCCGACGGTACGCCGGGAGTCGACAACGTTGCGGGCCAGCAGCCGCTCCGGGCCACGGTCGCGGGGGCCACCCTCGCGGCGGAACTCCGACGCCGCCTCGGCGCGCAGTTGACGGCGACGCTCCCGCTCCTCCTCCTTGGTGAGGGGACGCGTGGGACCGGCCGGGCGACGGCCGACGGTCGGCCGCTTGGGCGTCTCCCGACCCTTGGCCGGGGTGTAACCCCGGGAACGCTCAGCGGTCTCCTCGGGGGTCACCGAGGTGACGGCCTCGTCGACGAGGTCGGTGGACTTGCGGCGAAAGAGCGACGGCACGCGGCAAGGGTAGCCAACGGTCCGCGCCCGGTGCACATCGCGGTACAGCGGCGACGGCTCCAGGTCGCAGCGCGACCTGGAGCCGTCGTATCCGAACGATGGGTGGTGATTGGCTCCATGCGCACACCTCGCGTAACGGTCTTCACTGGAAGCAACCGCACCCGCTTCATCGACGAGTGCTTCGAATCGCTCGTTGCGC
>NZ_JBEZGJ010000320.1:0-4066 GCF_040649965.1 Micromonospora sp. NPDC048843 | reverse complement strand
ACCGGCGACCGGGCTCTGTGGCTGGCACACTAGCGCGCCCGGGGGGGGGTTGAGCCCCCCGGCAACCCCGCCCGCCGTGTTTGTGGGACTGGCTGCGACCGGTCCTGAGCTGGGCGCCGACAATGGGTACCCTTGACCCGAACGAGCGTGGCGGGTCGCCCTCCAGTGGGAAACAAGGGACAACCCGGATACCGGCCCTTGACGCGGCCCGGGGCTGCCAGGCACGCTGACACCAGCAAGACACCGCGCTTGCGACGGCCACGACGTGGGTATGACAGCGGCGGCACCATCGGCCGCTGTAACCCGAGCGGCCCAGTGGGGAGTTGCGTTCTGAGCGGCCCGGCAGACCCCGGTTGACGGGGGCCGAGGCGCGCTCCGCAAACAACCTGCGGGGTGGGCTGGACAGCGGTTAGCCTCTCGGCTACACTGCTAGTTTGCGCTGCCTTCCGACTTGACCCCTGCTCGGAAATGTCCGTTTACGGATATTTCTGGTGGGGTCATTGGAGTGCACGCGTACCAGCCGTTCTGCAGCACCGGTCCTCGGAAGGACGCATCTTGGCAGCTTCCCGCCCTGCGAAGACCAGTCGTACGTCGAGCGCATTCGCTCCCCGCCGAGTTTCATTCGGCAGGATCACCGAACACCTCGAGGTCCCCAACCTCCTTGCCATTCAAAACGAGTCCTTCGACTGGCTCGTCGGCAACGAGGCTTGGCAGGGCCGGTCGGCGGACGACCCGCACGCACGATCGGGTCTCGCGGAGATCCTTGAAGAGATCAGTCCCATTGAGGACTTCTCCGGCACCATGTCACTCTCCTTCTCGGCGCCGCGCTTCGACGAGGTCAAGGCCTCGATCGAGGAGTGCAAGGAGAAGGACCTGACCTACTGCGCTCCGCTCTTCGTGACCGCGGAGTTCACCAACAACACCACTGGCGAGATCAAGAGCCAGACGGTGTTCATGGGTGACTTCCCGATGATGACGCCCAAGGGCACCTTCGTCATCAACGGCACCGAGCGCGTCGTGGTCAGCCAGCTCGTCCGGTCTCCGGGCGTGTACTTCGACAAGCAGCCGGACAAGACCTCCGACCGCGACCTCTCCAGCGTCAAGGTCATCCCGAGTCGGGGTGCCTGGCTGGAGTTCGACATCGATAAGCGCGACACGGTCGGCGTACGCATCGACCGCAAGCGTCGGCAGGCCGTCACCGTCCTGCTGAAGGCCATCGGATGGTCGGCCGAGCGGATCCGTGAGAAGTTCGGCTGGTCCGAGCTGATGATGACCACGCTCGAGAAGGACCACATCGCCGGCGCCGACGAGGCTCTGCTCGACATCTACCGCAAGCTGCGCCCTGGCGAGCCGCCGACGCGCGAGAACGCCCAGACCCTGCTCGACAACCTCTTCTTCAACCCGAAGAGGTACGACGTCGCCAAGGTCGGGCGCTACAAGTTCAACAAGAAGCTCGAAGTCGGCGTTCCGATCACCACCGGCACGCTGACCGAGGACGACATCGTCGCCACCGTGGAGTACCTGTGCCGGCTGCACGCCGGTGAGGACGGCTACGAGGCCGACGACATCGACCACTTCGGCAACCGGCGCCTCCGTACCGTGGGCGAGCTGATCCAGAACCAGGTTCGGGTCGGCCTGTCCCGGATGGAGCGTGTCGTCCGCGAGCGGATGACCACGCAGGACGTCGAGGCGATCACCCCGCAGACCCTGATCAACATCCGCCCGGTGGTGGCGGCGATCAAGGAGTTCTTCGGGACGTCCCAGCTGTCCCAGTTCATGGACCAGACCAACCCGCTGGCGGGCCTGACCCACCGGCGTCGGCTGAGCGCGCTCGGCCCGGGTGGTCTGTCCCGGGAGCGGGCCGGCTTCGAGGTCCGCGACGTGCACCCGTCCCACTACGGCCGGATGTGCCCGATCGAGACGCCGGAAGGCCCGAACATCGGCCTGATCGGCGCGCTGTCCACCTTCGCCCGGGTCAACCCGTTCGGCTTCATCGAGACGCCGTACCGGAAGGTCGTCGAGGGTCGGGTCACCGACCAGATCGACTACCTGACCGCGGACGAGGAGGACCGGTTCGTCAAGGCCCAGGCCAACGCGCGCCTGAAGGCTGACGGCACGTTCGCCGAGGACCGGGTGCTCTGCCGTCGTAAGGGCGGCGAGACCGAGGACGTCGTCCCCGGTGCCGTCGACTACATGGACGTCTCGCCCCGGCAGATGACCTCGGTCGCGACCGCCATGATCCCGTTCCTCGAGCACGACGACGCCAACCGGGCACTGATGGGCGCGAACATGCAGCGCCAGGCAGTGCCGCTGGTCAAGGCCGAGGCGCCGCTCGTGGGTACGGGCATGGAGTACCGGGCCGCTGTCGACGCTGGCGACGTGGTGGTCGCCGAGGTCGGCGGTGTGATCGAGGATCTCTGCGCCGACTACGTCACCATCCACCAGGATGACGGCCACCGCCGGACGTACCTGCTGCACAAGTTCCGCCGCTCCAACGCCGGCTCCTGCGTCAACCAGAAGCCGGTCGTCTTCGAGGGCGACCGCGTCGAGGCCGGTCAGGTCATCGCCGACGGTCCGTGCACCGACGAGGGCGAGATGGCACTCGGACGCAACCTGCTGGTGGCGTTCATGTGCTGGGAGGGCCACAACTACGAGGACGCGATCATCCTGTCGCAGCGTCTCGTGCAGCAGGACGTGCTCACCTCGATCCACATCGAGGAGCACGAGGTCGACGCCCGGGACACCAAGCTCGGTCCGGAGGAGATCACCCGCGACATCCCGAACGTCAGCGAGGAAATGCTCGCTGACCTCGACGAGCGCGGCATCATCCGGATCGGCGCCGAGGTCGTCCCCGGTGACATCCTGGTCGGCAAGGTCACGCCCAAGGGTGAGACCGAGCTGACCCCGGAGGAGCGCCTGCTCCGCGCGATCTTCGGTGAGAAGGCGCGTGAGGTTCGGGACACCTCGCTGAAGGTGCCGCACGGCGAGACCGGCACGGTCATCGGTGTGCGCACGTTCTCCCGCGAGGACGGCGACGAGTTGCCGCCGGGTGTCAACGAGCTGGTCCGGGTCTACGTCGCCCAGAAGCGCAAGATCCAGGACGGCGACAAGCTGGCCGGCCGGCACGGCAACAAGGGTGTCATCTCGAAGATCCTGCCGATCGAGGACATGCCGTTCCTTGAGGACGGCACCCCCGTCGACATCGTGCTCAACCCGCTCGGTGTGCCGAGCCGGATGAACATCGGCCAGGTGCTGGAGACCCACCTCGGTTGGGTCGCCAAGACCGGTTGGAAGGTCGAGGGTGACGACGCCGACTGGAAGCGTCAGCTGCGCTCGATCGACGCGCACGAGTCCGAGGGCGACACCAACGTGGCCACCCCGGTCTTCGATGGTGCTCGCGAGGAGGAGATCTCCGGTCTGCTCGAGTCGACCCTGCCCAACCGGGACGGCAAGCAGCTGATCGGTCGTACCGGCAAGGCGCAGCTGTTCGACGGTCGTTCCGGTGAGCCGCTGCCGGACCCGATCGCTGTCGGCTACGTCTACATCCTGAAGCTCAACCACCTGGTCGACGACAAGATCCACGCTCGTTCGACCGGCCCGTACTCGATGATCACGCAGCAGCCGCTGGGTGGTAAGGCGCAGTTCGGTGGTCAGCGTTTCGGTGAGATGGAGTGCTGGGCGATGCAGGCGTACGGCGCTGCCTACGCCCTGCAGGAGCTGCTCACGATCAAGTCCGACGACGTGCTTGGCCGAGTGAAGGTCTACGAGGCCATCGTCAAGGGCGAGAACATCCCGGAGCCGGGCATCCCGGAGTCGTTCAAGGTGCTGCTCAAGGAGCTGCAGTCGCTGTGCCTCAACGTTGAGGTGCTCTCCAGCGACGGTGTGGCCCTGGAAATGCGCGAGACCGACGACGAGGTGTTCCGGGCCGCTGAGGAGCTGGGCATCGACCTGTCCCGGCGCGAGCCGAGCTCGGTCGAAGAGGTCCAGCGACGAGATCGCGATGCCGCACAGGGTGCACGCGGTCACCCCGAGCACGGCGACCCAGCCGAAGGTGAACCACTTCGCG
>NZ_JBEZGJ010000319.1:0-4072 GCF_040649965.1 Micromonospora sp. NPDC048843 | reverse complement strand
GCCTGACCGACGGCGGGGCCGGCCGGTTTGCCTGTCGCGCCAGCGGGTAGCCGGCAGCGCTCATGCCCGCCGCGCGACGAGGCCGGCGCGAGGGTATCGCGCCGGCCGGCCGGAACGGCGTCAGGGACGCTGCGCGGGGGACTCGGTCTTCGCCGGGTCCCGCTCGGTGACCGGCCCGACGATGTCGTCGATCGCCTTGAGCAGGTCGGCGTCGAGCTTCACCCCGGCCGCCTTCACGTTGTCGTGCACCTGCTCGGGGCGGGACGCGCCGATGATCGCCGACGAGACGTTCGGGTTCTGCAGGACCCACGCCACGGCGAGCTGGGCCATGCTCAGCCCGGCCTGCTCGGCGATTGGCTTGAGCTGCTGCACCCGGGTGAGCACGTCGTCGTTCATGAACCGGGAGATGAAGCCCGCGCCGGACTTCTCGTCGGTGGCGCGGGAACCGGCCGGCGGCGGCTGGCCCGGCAGGTACTTGCCGGAGAGCACACCCTGCGCCATCGGCGACCAGACGATCTGCCCGATGCCCAGCTCCTCACTGGCCGGCACCACCTCGGATTCGATGACCCGCCAGAGCATCGAGTACTGAGGTTGGTTGGAGACCAGCGGGATGTGCAGCTCCCGGGCGAGCGGGTGCGCGGCGCGCAGCTGCTCGGCAGTCCACTCGGAGACCCCGATGTAGTGCGCCTTGCCGGAGTGGACGACGTCGGCGAACGCCTCCATCGTCTCCTCCAGCGGCGTGCTGTAGTCGTACCGGTGGGCCTGGTAGAGGTCCACGTAGTCGGTACGCAGCCGGCGCAGCGAGCCGTTGATCGACTCCATGATGTGCTTGCGGGACAGGCCACGGTCGTTGCGGCCCGGCCCGGTCGGCCAGTAGACCTTGGTAAAGATCTCCAGGCCCTCCCGGCGCTCGTTCTCCAGCGCCCGGCCGAGCACGTCCTCTGCTCGGGTGCCGGCGTACACGTCGGCGGTGTCGAAGGTCGTGATCCCCGCGTCGAGTGCGGCCCGGACGCAGGCGAACGCGGCGTCCTCCTCGACCTGCGACCCGTGGGTGATCCAGTTGCCGTACGAGATCTCGCTGACCATCAGGCCGGAACGGCCCAGGTGTCGGAATTCCATGTACCGACCCTAGCTCCAGTGGATCAACACTGACGACCGGCGACTCAGAGCACCGGGTTGGCGTCGGTGAGTAGCCGGTCGATCTCCTCCAGCACCTCGGTGCGATCGCGGTACACCGGATCGATGAGCGGCACGCCGCGCCGGTCCAGCGCGCCCCACCGCCCGTTGTCGCTCTCGACCAGGAACGCCACCGGGTGGATGACCAGCATCGGGTGCGCCGGCGGGACCAGCACCGTGCCGGTGCGGTCCACCACGCCCCGCCGACCCGCCACGTCGACAACGGCGAGCCCCTCGTCGGTGAAACCGTCGATCTGCTGGCCGTCGGCCAACTCGGTGACGAAGCCGTGGTAGCGGGTGGGCACGATGACCCGACCGGTCCGGTCGACAGCCCCCCAACCCTCGCGCCGCACCGCGGCCAGCCCACGCCGGAACGGTCGTACCTCGGCGAAGTTGGGCGCGACCTGCACCGCCCCGGTCGCGTCGATCGCCGTCCAACCAGCCTCGCCGACCACCCAGGCCAGGCCGTCGCTGAACGGCTGCGCGGCCCGGAAGGACGGCGGGATCACCGTCGTACCGAGCAGGTTGATCAGCGACCAGCGGTCCGTGTCCGGCCGGCGGACCCAGGCCAACCCGTCGTGGAAGGGCTGCGCCTCGGCGTACCGGGCGGGGACGACAACGTCGCCGTCCTGGCTGGTGTAACCCCACAGCGACCCGTCCCGGTCCGGCAACGGGGGTCGGTCCCGGTCGAGCACCTCGTCCCGACCCCGGGGGTACGCCCCGAAGCCATCCGCCTCGGCCCGGACGGTGACCGCGTCGAGGGCCACCCGGACCCGGTCCAGCAGTTCGGCGTCGCCCGCGCCGCGCAGGTCGAGCGCCTTCTCGAAATGCTCGCAGGCCTCCATGAGCCGTCCCTGGTCGTAACACGACCGCCCGGAGTGCTCGTGCAGCGCGGCCCGCAGCCGGTCGGGCAACTCGACCGAGTTGGCCTGGGCGAAGAGTTGGTCGGCCTCGGCGAAGTCGCCGCGCCAGCGCAGCACGTGGGCCAGCCGGGCCTGGGCCAGCGCGGTCCGGCGCAACTCGCCGGTGGCCTCGGCGTAGGTGAGGGCGAGCCGACCGTCGGCCAGCGCGTCGTCCAGGTCGCCGAGAATCCGCGAGGCCACCGCCCGCAGGCTGAGCAGCCGGGCCCGGGCCCGGTTGTCGACCGCCGAGCCCAACTTCTCGGTCAGCCGCCGCCGGATGGCCCGCAGGTCGTCCGGCTCCGTCAACTCCTCGCGCAGGGTGATCGGGTCCAACCGCCACCGGTACGCGGCCAGCACCTGCTCCGGGTCGCCCGGGTCGGCCAGCGACGGGCGGGTCACCACCGGCGGCGCGTCGTCGGGTGGCGGGGACACCGGCTCGTTCTCCCCGTCCGAGCCGCTCCTCGGGCCGGGTACGGCCGAGGCTGGTGGCCCGGAGGTCGGTACTACCGACGCTGGTGGCCCGGAGGTCGGTACTACCGACACTGGTGGCCCGGAGGTCGGCACTACCGACGCTGGTGGCCCGGAGACGGGCGCTGCGGTGGGCGGTGGTGTCGAGGCCGGCGGCGCGGAGACGGGTGCTGGTGCTGGTGCTGGCGGTGCGGAGGACGGTGCTGCGGAGGACGGCTGTGCCGCCGCGGGTGGCGCGGAGACGGGTGCTGCGGAGTACGGCTGCGCTGAGGCGGGTGGTGCGGACACCGGGGCGGCGGTCGGCGCTGGCGGCGCGGAGACGGGCGCCGCGGTGGGGAGGGGTGGCGCGGAGACCGGTGCCGCGGCGGACGCTGGCGGCGCGGAGGCAGGGGCTGTCGCGGACGCTGGCGGCGAGGAGACGGGTGCCGCGGGCGGGGCCGATACCGGCGGTGCCGGAGGAGCGGAAACCGGCGTGACCGAGGCGGGCGGTGCGGAGACCGGCGGGCTCGCGTCGTCCGCAGCCGTGGCGTGCAGTGCCGCGTCGCCCCGCCACTCGTCGATTCGCGAGCCCTGCGTCGGGCCCGTGTTCGGATCGTCTATCGCGTCCGCCGGCTCGTCGGGTGGCGCGAGTTCGTGCTCGACCGGATCGGTGTCCTCGCTGGGCGAAGCGGTGAGGGGCTGCTGGCCGGCCTCACCCTCGGCTTCGGTCCGCTGGTGGGGCATCGCGACGACAGGTGCGCCGGAGACGGGCTGGTCGCCGTCCAGCGCTTCCATGTCGAAAGTGGGCTGCGGATCGTCGTTCAGGTCGTCCGCCCAGAGCCGAGGGGCACCGGAGACGGGGTGAGCGGGTGGCGCGGAAACCGGCTCGAATGCGTCCTCTGGTGTCGACCCACTGGCGTGCTCGTCGGCCACGTCGGTGTGGGTGTCGGCCGCAGACGTCGACGTCTGCGCGTCCGGTGTCGCGGAGAGGTCGGGGTCGCCGGCCGTCGACTCGTCGTCGACCGGGTCGAACGACCGCTGGTCCGTCGCCGGCTCGGCCTGGTCGGATTCGGCGGGCTGAGCGGGGCTGAACCACGCCTCCGGCCCGCGGGTGCCCGGGACGTCGTCCGGCTCGTGAACGGGCGCCACCGGCTCTTCCGAGGGCGGCGGGGGCACGTAGCGGCGCGGCGTACCGGGGGCCGGTGGGAGCACCGGTGCCGGTGGCTGCGAGGCCGCCGGAGTCGGAACCGCGGGCGTCTGGTCGGCCGGGGCCGGGTCGGGGCGGGTCGCCAGCGGCGGCGGTGCCTGCCAGGTGGGTGGCGGGGCCACCGACGGGCGCGCGTCCGCCGTCGGAGATAGCCGCTCCGGCGAGTACGGGCGCTGCTGCGCGGCCGGTCGCTCCGGCGCGGCCGGTCGATCGGCGGGGTGCGGCCGCTCCGCCGGGGGCGAGCTACATCGACAACCTGGAGGACGGCGCCTGGAAGCAGGACGCCGTCAAGCAGGCCGCCGCGGCGTGGGCCGAGGTCGGGGCGAAGTTCAGCGACAAG
>NZ_JBEZGJ010000318.1:0-4101 GCF_040649965.1 Micromonospora sp. NPDC048843 | reverse complement strand
CCTGGCCGCCGGGATCGGCGTACTGCGTTTCCCGGACGCGCTGTCCCGGATGCACGCGGCCACCAAACCGCAGGTGCTCGGGGTGCTCCTGTTGCTGCTGGGCATCGCGTTGCGGCTGCGGTCCCCGGCGGACCTGGGCATGATCCTGCTGGTGGCGGTCTTCCAGTTGGCGACCGCGCCGGTGGCGGCGCAGATGATCGGGCGGGCCGCGTACCGGTCGGGGCGGCTCGACCGGGGTCTGCTCGACGCCGATGAGCTGGCCGACCGCGGACCAGGCGGCGGGCCGGCGGGGCCGCCGGGCTCGGCGTGACGACCGGCGGGGCCCGCTGAACCGGACGTTCCGCTCCTTCGGCCCACCCCCAGCGGAGTCCCAGCCAGCGCAGATAAAATGACGGCATGATCGACTCTTCTGCCCAGGAGGGCAGCAGTAGCCAGCCGGGTCGTGCCCGGCATATCCCCGTACCGACGACCCCGGGAGCCCTGAGCGACCCGTGTTGATCGTCGTTGGTCTCCTTCTGATCATTCTTCTCACTGCCGCCACCGGCTACTTCGTGGCGCAGGAGTTCGGCTACGTCGCCGTGGACCGGGGCAAGCTGCGCCAGCTCGCCGATGACGGCGATCAGGCCGCCGCCCGGGCCCTGACCGTCACCAGCCGGCTCTCCTTCATGCTCTCCGGTGCCCAACTCGGCATCACCGTCACCGCGCTGCTGGTCGGCTACGTCGCCGAGCCGTACCTGGGCGGTGGTCTCGCCGACCTGCTCGGCGTGGCCGGCGTCAGCGAGGCGGTCAGCCTGCCGCTGTCGGTGGCGTTGGCCCTGGTCATCGCCACCATCGTGCAGATGGTCCTCGGTGAGCTGGCCCCGAAGAACCTGGCCATCGCTCGGGCCGAGCAACTGGCCCGGGCGCTGAGCCGCTCCACCCTGATCTACCTCGCCGTCGCCGGGCCGCTGATCCGGCTCTTCGACCGGGCCTCGGTCCGGCTGTTGCGCCGCATCGGCATCGAGCCGATCGAGGAGCTGCCCAGCGGCGCCACCCCGGCGGACCTGGAACAGATCATCGCCGAGTCCCGCGAGGAGGGCAGCCTCGACGCCGAGATGTCCACGCTGCTCGACCGAGGTCTGGACTTCCGCGAGCTGACCGCCGGCGAGGCCATGGTGCCGCGCGTCGACGTGCACACGGTTCGGGCGCACGAACCGGTGAGCCGGGTGGTCGAGCTGCTCGACACCGGCCACTCCCGCTTCCCGGTACGCGGTGCGGAGGGCGTCGACGACCTGCTCGGCATCGTCGGCATCGCCGACGTGCTCGGCGTACCCCCGGGGGAGCGGGCCACCACCCCGGTGAGCGCGGTGGCCGGGCCGCCGCTGCTCGTACCGGAGACGTTGCCCCTGCCCACGGTGCTCGACCGCCTGCGGTCCGGGCACCGGCAGATGGCGTGCGTGGTCGACGAGTACGGCGGCTTCGCTGGCGTCATCACGCTGGAGGACATTGCCGAGGAACTGGTCGGCCCGATCCGCGACGAGGACGACCCACCGGAGCGGGCACCGGCCCGGCAGGACGACGGGTCCTGGGTGGTGCCGGCCCGCTGGCGGATCGACGAGGTCGCCGACAGCACCGGCATCGCACTGCCCGAGGCCCCCGAGTACGACACCCTGTCCGGGTTGGTGATGCGGGAGCTGGGCCGGGTGCCCGAGGTCGGTGACCGGCTGGAGATCAGCCTGCAACCCGAGGGGTCGGACGGCGAGGACAACGAGACGGAGCCCCGGGCTCTGGTCGAGGTGCTGGCCGTGGACCGGCACGTGGCCGACTCGGTGCGGTTGCAGCTGACCAAACCGGAGGTGTCCGCATGAGCCCCGGGATCGCGCTGTTCAGTTCGGTGATCCTGTTGGCGCTGAACGGGTTCTTCGTGGCCGCCGAGTTCGCCCTGGTGGCCAGCAAGCGCTACCGCCTGGAGCAGGCGGCGGCGAACGGTGGTCGGGCGGCACGGGCCGCGCTGGACGGCGTCCGCGAACTGTCGCTGATGCTGGCCGGCGCGCAGCTCGGCATCACGCTTTGCACCCTGGGTCTCGGCGCGCTGGCCGAGCCGGCGATCGAGCACCTGCTCAGCCCCCTGCTGCACGCGGTGGGCCTACCGGACGCGGCCAGTCACCTGGTCGCCCTGGTCTTCGCCCTCGGGGTGGTGACCTTCCTGCACCTGGTGGTGGGGGAGATGGCACCGAAGTCGTGGGCGATCACCGACGCGGAGCGCTCGGCGACGCTGCTCGCGTTGCCGTTCCGCGCTTTCGCCCGGGTTTCCCGGCCGGTGCTCTCCGCGCTGAACGCCCTGGCCAACGCGATCCTGCGGCTGTTCGGCGTCAACCAGCAGGACCAGCTCGCCCAGGTGCACGGCCCGGACGAGCTGCGGATGCTGCTGGAGCAGTCCCGAGAGCACGGGCTGCTCGGTGCCGAGCAGCACCAACTGCTGACCAGCATGCTGGAGTTGCAGGGCACGTCGGTGGCGCAGGTGATGGAGCCGTTCGCCACCATGGTCACCGTCCGCCGGGACGACCCGGCCGAACGGATCGAAGAGGTCAGCCGGGACAGCGGCCGATCCCGGCTCGCGGTGCTCGACGAGGCGGGCGACGTGTGCGGGCTCGTGCACGTCCGGGAGGCGGTACGGGTGGTCACCACCGGCCGTGTCGCCACCGCCGGGGAGCTGATGACCCCCGCGTTCACACTGCCCGCGACGTCCTCGGTCACCGAGGCGGTGGCGGCGATGCGGGCCCGGCAGTCGCAGCTCGCGCTGGTCCGCAACGGCGGTGGCCCGGCCCGGCCGATCGGCTTCGTGGCCCTGGAGGACCTCCTGGAGGAGGTCATCGGGGAGTTCGACGACGAGACCGACACGGTTCCGCGCGGGCGTCGTTTGCGCTGACGTGCCGACCCGGCCGCACTGACGACGTGCGGCCGGGTCGACGCCGTGCTGTTCGACGTCGGCGGGCTTGAGATCACCTCGACGGGGTAGGCGCGGCTGGTGCGGGGCGTGCTGTCCCCGTTCCGGGAGGGGGCGCGGTGCGGCTGACGGGAGTGTCCCCGGAGTCCGGTGGCACCGGACTCTCCGTGCAGACCACGCTGCCCAACCCGAGTACCCGCCCGGGCCTGCGCCTGCCCGGCCGGGTGACAGTCGCGGCCGGCCCGGAGGACGTGCTGGTGCGGCACATCCGACTCGGCCTCGTCACCACTGTCGAACCGGACGATCCGGCTGCGGCCCGACGTCTCGTGCAGTTCCACCACCTGCCGATCGCCGGCCGGTTCGTCGTACCGGCCGGTCGGCGGCGGGCTGTCGACTTCGCGTTCCCGCTGCCGTGGGAGACCCCGGTGACCACCTTTGGTGGGGTGCCGCTGCTGAGCCTGCGGATGGGCCTGCGGACCGAGGTGTCACTCGACCCCGACCGCGACCAGGGGGCCATGGTGCCGGTCTTCGTGCATCCGATCCCCACCCAGCAGCACGTGCTGGCGGCGCTGGACACGCTCGGTTTCATGATCCGCCAGTCCGGGTTGCAGGAGGGCGGGTTGCCGGGGGTGGAGCACACCCTGCCGTTGCATCAACGCTGGGGCTACTGGGTGGGGCCGCTCTACGCCGGCCCGATCACCGAGCTGGAGGTGATCTTCGTGACCAACTCGGCGGGCCTGGAGGCGATCCTCTGGATGGATCGCCGGCTGGCGCTGGCCGGAATCACCCACCAGAGCATCAGCAGGTTCCGGATCTGGCACGAGCACGCCGACCGGCGGGACTGGGTCGCCACGGTGGACGGCTGGATCCGCCAGGCGATCAACCGGCACGCCGCCGCGGCCGCGCACGCCGACTGGTCCGCGCAGATCGCCGGATCGGCCCACGTCAGTCGCCATCCCGACGAGCCGATCCGACCGGGCTACGGCCTGGGCGGCACCGCCGGAGGCGCCGGCGTAGGAGGCGGCGGTTCCGGCGGCGACGGCACCTGACCGTCCGCCCGGCCCGCGCCCGGCCCCGCCCTCTCACCCCCCCGGGCCCGCGCCCCCGGGGCCCCGCCCTCCCACCCCCGCGATCTTGCAGTTTCTGCGGCGACAAAGCGGCGCAGAATGCGCGTT
>NZ_JBEZGJ010000317.1:0-4104 GCF_040649965.1 Micromonospora sp. NPDC048843 | reverse complement strand
TCTTAGAGTGACCACCCTCTATACCGGAGCTCCGCTGCTTTACGCCTCAGACACGCCTTGACGATCCGCCCAACCGCTTAACTGAACGGCGTTGGTACTAGCCCACCTGGCTGCCTCTGGATACCGACGCCGGGGGCGCCAACCGCGCCACGGGCGGGAGCGGCGAGACATCCGGGGAGGCTCGGAGGGCCGCGATGGCGAGCGCGGCGAAGCGCCGGGAGGCGCTGACCTGAGCAGTCGGCGAGGTCACGCGGATACCGCTGTTGGCCATCAGCACGAGGATGACGTCGTCCAGGACGAAGTCGGGGCGAAGTCGACCCGCTTCCTTGGCGCGGCGAGCAAGTTCGTCGATCGCTCTGAGCGCGTATTCGCGGCGCGCCTCGAAATCAACTGCATGGGGAAAGGTCGACATGAGAGCTGCGGTAAAGCCTCGGTCGCGTGCGTGCAGTTCACACATTTTCTCGATCACGAGACAGAAACCGTGCCACGGATCCGGATCGGCAAGGCCCTCGTCGACAACGCCGCGACACGCGTACATCTGTTCTGCGAATGCCTCGGTGACCAGCATCTCCTTGGTCGGGAACCGGCGGTACAGGGTGGCGGGTGCAACCCCGGCGCGCCGGGCAACCTCCCTCATCGGCACGTCCAGGCCGTCAACGGCGAAGACCGCGCGGGCGGCCTCGAGGATGCGCTCGCGGTTGTCCAGGGCGTCGGAGCGAAGAGCGTGAGGCAAACGATCGGTCACCACTCTCACTTTAGCGAGGCGGACAGCGGCGTGCGTTAGCGTCCGGATGCATGAGGGCTTTGCAATTTTCGAAGTACGGTCCCGCGAGTGTCCTTGAGGTATCGGAGAAACCGGAACCCCACGCCGGACCCGGCCAGATACGGGTGGCGGTTCGGGCGTCGGGTGTCAATCCGGCCGACACGTACGTTCGCGCCGGTCGATTCCAGGAGTGGATTCCGCTCCGCCTGCCGCACGTGCCCGGTGTCGACGCTGCCGGCGTGGTGGATGAGATCGGTGACGGGGTGACCACAGCTCGGGTAGGCGATGAGGTTTTCGGGATCACGGACTACGCCCAGATGGGCGGAGCGAACGCCGAATACGCCGTTCTGGCCGCGTGGGCACGGAAGCCGACCACCCTGACCTGGGAGCAGGCCGGGGGCGCGGCGGGCAACATCGAGACGGCCACCCGGGTGCTCGACCGGTTGGGCGTCAAGGACGGCACCACGCTGTTGATCGAGGGCGCGGCCGGCGGGGTCGGTACGACCGCGATCCAGCTCGCTGTCGCTCGCGGGGCGGCCGTCATCGGCACGGCCAGCGACCGCAACCATGAGTTCGTCGCCTCGCTCGGGGCGATCCCGACCACCTACGGCCCCAGGCTGGCCGAGCGTGTCCACACACTGGTGCCCGGCGGGGTGGATGTCGTACTCGACTGTGCCGGCTCTGGCTCCATGCCAGACCTGGTCGGCCTGGTCGCGAGCCCGGACAGGGTGGTGAGCATCGCCGACATCAACGCCGCGGCCTACGGCGTGCACCTGTCGCGCGGCTCTGGCCCCGGCGCGGACACACCGGCTCTCGAAGGAATCGCCGCCGCCAGCGAACTCGCCGAGCGGAGTCGTTTCACAGTGCCGGTCGCGGCCGTGTTCTCTCTGGAAGAGGCGGCCGCCGCCCACGAGTTGAGTGAGTCCCACCATGCGCGAGGCAAGATCGTGCTGAAGCCGTAGGTGCCCCACCCAACATCTGTCCACCTGACCCGAGCACGCGCGGCCGACCATCCGGTGTGGTGGGCGAGCGCCACGCAGGCGCGGTCCGTGGGACGGGTGCTCAGCGGGCGGCCAGGAAGGCCAGCACGCGTGGCCAGGCCGCCGCTGTGGCGTTCGGCGAGTACTCGGCCAGTTCCGGGTCGCTGAACAGATGGCCCACGCCCGGATAGCGGAAGACCGTCAGGTCGGCACCGGCGTCGGTCAGCGCCTGCTGCCACTCGTCGACCTCGTCCGGCGCGTCGTACGGGTCCGGGTCGGCGAGGTGCAGCTGCACCGGCAACCCGGGTCGGACCGCGTCCGGGGCGCCACCGGTGCCGTGCAGCAACAGCAGACCGGCGGCGTCGGGGCGCTCGGCCAGCAGCGCGCCAGCCACCCCGGCGCCCATCGAGAAGCCGGCGAGCACCGTCTCCGGTGGCAGGTCACGCAGCGCGGCCCGGGCCCGGTCCAGAACCACCTCGTGGCCGATCTTGTCGAGCAGCGCGAAGCCCTCCTCGACGGTGTCGGTGGCCGGGACGCCGTACAGGTCGGGGGCGCTGACCTGGTGCCCGGCGGCGCGCAACCGGTCGGCGGCGGCGCGCACGGCGGGCCGCAGCCCGTACACGGAGTGGAACAGCACGACGTGTCGCATCCGGTCATCCTGCCGCAGCCGATCGGCCGTCCGGTGTGGCCACGCGGGGTGGGACCATGATCATGGTCGAGTCATCGGGTCCGACCGGGTTGCGTGAGTCCGACTGTTTGCGGCTATGGCCGATTCAGTCGAGTCAGCGTCCCAGTCAGTAGGCGGCTGAGCTGCTCGACGGGGACAGAACGCTCGGAGGCAGGTCGTCATCGCGTCCGTTCTGGGGTAGCCCAGCCGAAGCGGCGATGGCGTTGACGGCCTCGTTCAGTCCGGTGGTCTCGGGTAGGACGAGTTCGTCGGGCCAGTCCAGGACGTCATGGGCGGCGTACCAGCCGCTCATGACCTCGGCGGTGAACTCACCGGCCTGCGGGCGGGTGAGGTGCCGGCGCAGGGTCTCGGCCAGGGACACGTCGAGGTAGCAGAACAGGGACCGCCCTCGGTGGCTCTCCCGCAGGGCGGTCAGCATGCCCCGATAGCGGCTGGTGTGCATGATGCCCTCCAGCACGACGTGATAGCCGTGGTCCAGCGCGAACCGGACGGTCTGCCCGATCAACGCCGGTGCCGCACCGCCGGGATTGTCCCGCTCGCGCAGCAGGATGCGGCGCAGGTAGTCCTGCTCGACCAGGGCGCAGCCTCGGCCGTGCCGGCGTCGTAGCTCGCGGGCGATGCTGCTCTTGCCGGAGCCGGAGTTGCCCCGGACGCAGACGAGAACCGTGTCCGAGCTGCCAGTGGGTTCAGCGAGCACGACGCCTCCTCGGCTTCAGTCGTTGCGCACGGTGAGGTCGAGGGCGGCGACGATCAGCCGGGTGAGGTCAGGAAGTTGGTCCTCGCCGAGGGTGACGCCGCGCAGGTTGTCCAGCGGCGTCTTGAGTCCCTGGAGCCGGCTACCCCGCAGGTCGACGCCGTCGAGGTGGCAGGAGACCAATTCCAGTCCGGCGAGGTCACATGACCGCATCGCGACCTGCGGTAGTCGGCAGGAGGACCACGCGCCGTCGGTGAAAGTGCAGTCGGTGAAAGCGACCGAGCCGGCGACGGCGACGCGTTGGAGGGTGGCGTAGTCGAAGCGGCAGCCGTCGAACAGGACGTCCTTGAGGCGTACGTCGGTGAGTCTTGTGCCGGTGAACCGGGAACCGGTGATGGCGCAGCGTTCGATGGTGATGCCGGTCAGGGTCGCGCCGGAGAAGTCGGTGCGGGTGATCTCGCAGCCGTAGAGGCTGCCGGCCTCCCAGGTGCTCTCGCTCACGTCCACGCCGGTGATCAGACTGCTGCGGATGCGGGCATCATCCAGGTGCGAGCCTTGCCACGCCGCGCCCTCGACCAGGGCCTCGGTGAGGCCGCCGTCAAGGTCCGACGTGGTGTCGAGGTCGTCCGGTTCGAGGTCCGGTAGCAGAATCTTCACGTCGCCGATCGTGGTGGTGCGCATGTGTCCTCAACCTGTGTGGGCGCGGGGCGGGCACGCCATCCCTGCGATCCGTCGTCAGGACGTGACCCGCCGATCAAAAGTCAGACCAGCGCCGCCAGCCGCGCGACCAGGTCGGTCGGTGCCGGCATCGCGGCGATCTCGCGGCTGACCTGCACGGCAGCGGTCCGCAGGCGTTCGTCGGTGAGCAGCTGGGTCAGTGCCCGCGCGGTCGCCGCCAGCGGGACGGTTCCCGGCGTGGTGTACACCGCGCCGGCGGTCGGGCTGAGCCAGGTGACGATCGCCGGGTAGTCAGCGACCG
>NZ_JBEZGJ010000316.1:0-4138 GCF_040649965.1 Micromonospora sp. NPDC048843 | reverse complement strand
GCGGCACCGGCAGCACGACCTGTCGATCCACTCGCGTTCACGGAAGTCGGGGTGTCCCGGCTCCACGGACAGCCCGACTTCACAAAAGCCGAGTACCCCCGGTGAAAGCCGGGGGCCTCGTCGTGTGACTGGTGCTTAGCGGTACGACCCGAAGTCGAAGTCGTCCAGCGGCACGGCCTGCCCGCTGGCCGGCCCGAACCCGTAGTCGGTCTCCGGGTAACCGGTCATCGAGTAGACCTTGGCCTTGGCCTCCTCGGTCGGCTCGACCCGGACGTTGCGGTACTTGCTGATGCCGGTACCGGCCGGGATGAGCTTTCCGATGATCACGTTCTCCTTGAGGCCGACCAGCGAGTCGCTGCGCGAGTTGATCGCAGCGTCGGTCAGCACCCGGGTGGTCTCCTGGAAGGAGGCCGCCGAGAGCCAGGAGTCGGTGGCCAGCGAGGCCTTGGTGATACCCATCAGCACCGGACGACCAGCGGCGGGCTCGCCGCCCTCCGAGACGAGCCGGCGGTTCTCCGACTCGAACAGCGCCCGGTCGACGAGCACACCCGGCAGGAACTCGGTCGAGCCGGAGTCGATGACCGTCACCCGCTTGAGCATCTGGCGGATGATGATCTCGATGTGCTTGTCGTGGATGAGCACACCCTGCGAGCGGTAGACCTCCTGGACCTCACTGGTCAGGTGGACCTGGACCGCCCGCGGACCCATGATCCGCAGCAACTCGTGCGGGTCGATGGTGCCCTCGGTCAGCTTCTCGCCGACCGCGACGTGACCGCCGTCGTGGGTACGGAGCTTGACGCGCTTCGAGATCTTGTCGTAGACGATCTCTTCGCTGCCGTCGTCCGGCACCACGATGATCTTGCGCGAGCGCTCGCCGTCCTCGATCCGGATCCGGCCGGGGGTGTCGGCGATGGGCGCCTTACCCTTCGGGACCCGAGCCTCGAAGATTTCCTGAACACGCGGCAGACCCTGGGTGATGTCCTCACCCGCGACACCACCGGTGTGGAAGGTACGCATCGTCAGCTGCGTACCGGGCTCACCGATGGACTGGGCGGCGATGATGCCGACCGCCTCGCCGATGTCGACCGACTTACCGGTCGGCAGCGACCGGCCGTAGCAGGCCGCGCAGACGCCCAGCTTCGACTCGCAGGTGAGCACGCTGCGCACCCGGACCGTCTCCACACCAGCGGCGACGATCTTGTCGACCCCGATGGAGTTGATGTCCTGGCCGCGCTCGGCCACCACGGTGCCGTCCGGCCCCTTGATGTCGTCGGCGAGGGTCCGGGCGTGCACGCTGGTCTCGGCGTGGGTGTGGACGACGAGCTTGCCGTCCAGCTTCTCGCCGATCTGCATCGGGATCGCCCGGTCGGTGCCGCAGTCCTCTTCGCGGATGATGACGTCCTGCGAGACGTCCACCAGACGACGGGTCAGGTAACCCGAGTCGGCGGTCCGCAGCGCGGTGTCGGCGAGACCCTTACGGGCGCCGTGCGTGGAGATGAAGTACTCCAGCACGGACAGACCCTCCCGGTAGCTGGCCTTGATCGGCCGCGGGATGATCTCACCCTTGGGGTTGGCCACCAGACCACGGATCGCCGCGATCTGCCGGAGCTGGAGCAGGTTACCGCGAGCGCCCGAGTTGATCATCTTCCACAGCGGGTTCTCCTGCGGCAGCGCGGTGTCCATCTCCTTGGCGACCTCGTTGGTCGCCTTGGTCCAGATCTCGATGAGCTCGCCGCGACGCTCCTCGGCGGTCATCAGACCACGCTGGTACTGCTTGTCGATCTGGTCGGCGTCCTTCTCGTACTTCGCCAGGATCTCCGCCTTGCGCGGCGGAGCGATGACGTCCTCCATGCCGATCGTCACGCCGGACCAGGTGGCCCAGTGGAAACCGGCCTCCTTGAGCCCGTCCAGGGTGGCGGCCAACGCCACCTTGGGGAAGCGCTCGGCGAGGTCGTTGACGATCGCGGAGAGCTGACCCTTGCGGATCTCGTAGTTCACGAAGCGGTAGCCCTGCGGCAGCGTCTCGTTGAACAGCACCCGACCCAGGGTGGTCTCCACGGTCAGCGGGTCACCCTCGACCCAGCCCTCCGGGGCGCTCCACGCCTCGGAGCCGTTGCCGTTGTCGACACCGACCACGCCGCGCAGGCGGATCTTCACCGGCGCCTGCAGGTGCAGCTCGCCGTTGTCGAAGGCCATCCGCGCCTCGGCGTCCGAGCTGAACGCCCGGCCCTCGCCCTTCTCACCAGCGGTGAGGTGGGTGAGGTGGTACAGACCGATGACCATGTCCTGGGTAGGCATGGTGACCGGCTTACCGTCGGCCGGCTTGAGGATGTTGTTCGACGACAGCATCAGGATCCGCGCCTCGGCCTGAGCCTCGGCGGACAGCGGCACGTGCACCGCCATCTGGTCACCATCGAAGTCGGCGTTGAAGGCGGTGCAGACCAGCGGGTGGATCTGGATCGCCTTGCCCTCGACCAGCTGCGGCTCGAAGGCCTGGATGCCCAGGCGGTGCAGGGTCGGCGCCCGGTTGAGCAGCACCGGGTGCTCGCCGATGACCTCTTCCAGCACGTCCCACACGACCGGGCGCTGCCGCTCGACCATCCGCTTGGCGGACTTGATGTTCTGCGCGTGGTTGAGGTCGACCAGCCGCTTCATCACGAAGGGCTTGAACAGCTCCAGCGCCATCTGCTTGGGCAGACCGCACTGGTGCAGCTTGAGCTTCGGGCCGACCACGATGACCGAACGGCCGGAGTAGTCGACGCGCTTGCCCAGCAGGTTCTGGCGGAACCGGCCCTGCTTGCCCTTGAGCATGTCGGACAGCGACTTCAGCGGGCGGTTACCCGGACCGGTGACCGGCCGGCCGCGACGGCCGTTGTCGAACAGCGCGTCGACGGCCTCCTGGAGCATCCGCTTCTCGTTGTTGACGATGATCTCGGGCGCGCCGAGGTCGATCAGCCGCTTGAGGCGGTTGTTCCGGTTGATCACGCGGCGGTACAGGTCGTTCAGGTCGGAGGTCGCGAAGCGGCCACCGTCGAGCTGCACCATCGGGCGCAGGTCCGGCGGGATGACCGGGACGCAGTCCAGCACCATGCCGAGCGGCGAGTTGCGGGTGTTCAGGAACGCCGCGACGACCTTGAGTCGCTTGAGCGCCCGGATCTTCCGCTGACCCTTGCCGGACCGGATGGTCTCCCGCAGGCTCTCGGCCTCGGCGTCGAGGTCCATGTTCTGGACCAGCGCCTTGATCGCCTCGGCGCCCATGGACCCGGTGAAGTACTCACCGAACCGGTCGCGCAGCTCGCGGTAGAGCAGCTCGTCGGTGACGAGCTGCTTCGGCTCCAGCTTGCGGAAGGTGTCCAGCACCTCGTCCAGGCGGTCGATCTCGCGCTGGGCCCGGTCGCGGATCTGGCGCATCTCGCGCTCTCCGCCCTCCTTGACCTTGCGCCGGACGTCCGCCTTGGCACCCTCGGCCTCCAGCTCGGCCAGGTCGGCCTCGAGCTTGGCGGCCCGCTTCTCGATCTCCGAGTCGCGGCTGTTCTCGGACTGCCGCTTCTCGGCCAGGATCTCGTTCTCGATCGTCGAGAGGTCGCGGTGACGCGACTCCGCGTCCACGCTCGTCACGACGTACGAGGCGAAGTAGATGATCTTCTCGAGGTCCTTGGGAGCGAGGTCCAGCAGGTAACCCAGCCGGCTCGGAACGCCCTTGAAGTACCAGATGTGGGTCACCGGAGCGGCGAGCTCGATGTGCCCCATCCGCTCACGGCGGACCTTGGAGCGAGTCACCTCGACGCCGCAGCGCTCACAGATGATGCCCTTGAACCGGACGCGCTTGTACTTACCGCAGTAGCACTCCCAGTCCCGCTGCGGACCGAAGATCTTCTCGCAGAAGAGCCCGTCCTTTTCCGGCTTCAGGGTGCGGTAGTTGATCGTCTCAGGCTTCTTGACCTCGCCGTGCGACCACTGACGGATGTCGTCGGCGGTGGCGAGACCAATGCGCAGCTCGTCGAAGAAGTTGACGTCGCCCGGCCGGGCAGCCGGTCAGGCCTGCCGGGTAGAACGGACGCATGAGTACGCACCGGCCGCCCACCCTCGCCCCCACCGGCCAGCCGTCCTGGCGACACCGCCGATTCGACAGGGATCA
>NZ_JBEZGJ010000315.1:0-4230 GCF_040649965.1 Micromonospora sp. NPDC048843 | reverse complement strand
CTTAGAGTGACCACCCTCTATACCGGAGCTCCGCTGCTTTACGCCTCAGACACGCCTTGACGATCCGCCCAACCGCTTAACTGAACGGCGTTGGAACTAGAAGACTCGGGCACAGCCGACGCAGGCACCGGCGTCGGTGCCGCCCGCGCCACGGTGCTGCGCCGCGGAGACCTCGCGAGCTTCGCCGATGACCATGAAGCTGAGCTGCTCGTTGCTCCGCTACTGGCCGTCGAGCGGGGCCACAACATCCTCAACAGCGGGCACCAGGCCGCCTTCGGCACAGTGTTCTTCCTTGCCCGGCCCCATCCACGTCCAGACGATCTGACACTGGCGATCTTTGCCATCAATGACTGGGTCGCACGCTTCGTCCGCGATGAACCCGGACACGAGACCGGCACCTTCAGCAAACTCGTCACCGACGCCGGCCGCCTCGACGCAGCCGGATTGGCCTTCCGCCACCTGGCCCGCAGGGAATGGCGCCGACTACTGAGACGCCGCTACGCCTACTCGCGTCTAAGCCCCAGCGAACGTGAGTCGTTCGCCTGGGACCAGCTGGTCGCCATCTGGCAGGTCATCGGCCGCCTGGTACGCGGCGGCGTCCCAGCAAGAGTCGTGTTCGTCGACGCGGCGTTTGCCCCCGCGCTTGCCGACGCAGGCGTACGCAGCGTGACGGCCGAAACCGAACCACAACGGCCTTCCGCCCGGCGCCGACAACGGACCGACCCCGGACTGCTGATCAAGCTTCAAGAAGTACTCGCTCCGTTTTTCGACGACAGCAGGGAGCCCGAAAGCTTCCACAACCCGGCCGACCCCGCCCTGGTGCGCAATCTCTACGAACCCCTGTACGACGCACTGAGCCGGTTGCGGGCAGCAGAGGACAAGGCATTGACCGAAAAGCCGAACGCTCAGGATTGCGGAGGTCTGCATGGCACCGAGGTATGACAACATCAGCCGAGCCGCCTACGTCTTCGACGAGGACGCCGCCCCCTGGGTCGGGCAGTACCGCGCGCTCGACTTCCCGGAAAGCTGGCACAGCAGCGTCCTCAAGCTGTGCAACTTGGGCCGGGACCCTGAGGATGAACCCTTCCGCACCGCGCCGACCGCCCGTTTCGACGGCGTCCTTCAGGCACTCGCACCAGATCTCGTTGTGCGCGGCCGGGTTCGTGACCGGCTACGGGTGCCGGTGGAGGACTACTGGCTGTATGTCCCGTCCGACGCGCCAAGCCCCCTGCCCGGCGACACCTTCGACCGGCTCTCCGGGGCCTGGCTGCGCGACCTGCGACCCGAGCCCGAGCACTACTCCACTGTGCTGGAGTGCCTGCGCGAACTCCGGGCAACTCCACCGACGTGGCACGAAACTCCCGTGGACCTGCTTGGCTGCGCCACTACGACGGGCGGCACGGCCTCGCCTGCAGCGCGCCAGTACCAGTTGGCCACCGATGCCGTCGCCCGGCGCATCACCCGGCTCCTGCCCTACGAGTTCGACGGCGGTCAGCTGAAGTTTCGTGCCGTTCCCAGAGGACCGCGCCAGCAAGGTGCTGAGCTCATGTCCCAGCCGCTGCACCACGAAGTCAAAGGGCGCACCTGGTGGTTCTCGATCGTCATCGCGGTCACGCTGCACACGGTGCCGTTCGAACCGAGGCCGCGTATCCATCTTCACGTCAGCGTGCGACGCTGGATAACCCACGTCGACAAGTCCACGGGAGCAGTCCGGCTGCCGTACCGAACCGCTACGTCTGTCTACCTCGCCCCGAGCATCCCGTGGCTTCCCGGCGCGCCGGCTACAGACCGGTACGCGGTGGCGATGCTGGCACGTGACCGGGCCAGTGGCCAGTTCGCCTGGGGAAAGAACGGACCGGCCCGCATGCTCGGCCGCCTCGAACTCAGCCGTCCGTTCCCTGACCCGCAGGATCTGCTGACACGGCCGCTTCGATGGATCGAGGACCATCCAGGGCCGGGTGTCCGCGCGGCCATCGTCCACAGCACCCGGATGGGCTCCCATGGCATCGGCGCAGGCTTGATGTCGCATCAGCGGTCGCAGCTTATCGAATGGGCCGAGCAAGCCATGCCTGAAGGGCTAAGCCGAGTCCGTAGCCTGCGCCGCTCCACCGCAGGAGTCAACACACCTCGCAATGTCCGGCCCGCGCCCACCGGAGTAGCGGCCAAGGAAGCAGAGCAGCAGCGGGCGGCCGACGCCCGCCGTGCGGCGCTTGCTCTCGCTGTACGAATCAACCAAGCCGTCGAGCCGGCGCAGGGCCCAGAAGACGACGTCCAGGCCGCCCCACTCCTCGAGGCACGGCTGCTGTGGCAGACACCGTCACTGCGTGACGCGGCGATTCGGACTCTAGCTGAAACATTGGGACTTCAAGGCGACGGCTGCCGGGCCGAGGATCGTACCGATGACGCCTACTACAACTCCACCCCTGGCAGCCCGGTGATCCACACGTGGCACACGCCAGAGCTGACAGTCCGGCTGCGATGCCTACGGTTGACCGGCGGACTGGCCGACACCCTTGGCATGAACCCGGCGACGCGGCCGAAGACGAAAGCCCTTACGGACGCCATCGCGGCTCGACGGTCAGTCACCGCCGCATTCCTTACATCAGACTTCGCAGACCCGCAGAAACCAGAACTTGCGCTCATCGAGATCGACCGTCGCAGGGACTACGCGCACGAGTGGGACGACCCGAAGTACGCTCTGCGCCTCGGTGCCGCAGACGCCGGAATACTCACCCAGTTCGTGATGGTGCCCAAGAAGGTCAAGGGTTACAACTCAGAGAAGAACATGGACCACCGCCTGCGATCGGGCTGGCAGGACGGGCTCCGTCAACTCGGCGTGCGGGTACTACCCGAACACACACTGGGCGGCAAACTTCCCGCCGGACTACGGTACGCATCCCTGTGGATGGTCAAGCGCCGCAACGACGGCCCTACCAAACTCCCACGGCACCGACCTGTCGCGGTGATGGTAAGTCCTGTCCAGGAGGGCACAGGACTCGCCCTCGTCACCGGCTGGGATGAGAAGGAGGGCGCCTGGGTTCCCTACCCCAAGTTCCTACTCCTGCAGGTCAAGCAAGCCGAGATCCCTGAGATCGACTCCGACGACCAGGAGCAGCCGACCACACAACCATCAATGCCAGAACAGCGTAGCTCCGCACCTGCGGCGAGCGGACGCAAACGTGTCACCTACCGCGTCTGGAAGCAGACCATGGACGAACAGCGCCAAGACACGGCCCGCTACCTGCAGAAGATGATCCGATCCCTGCGAGGCCACCCCACGCTCCTGTTCGCACACGCACAGAACAGCAGAATGCACTGGCCCTGGCTCCAGGACGGCCAGGCCGAACCTGACTCAATCAAGACGGGGCACGCTCCGGCCGCAGGACTGGACCCGGACTTGAGACTCGTCCGCATACGAGACGCCGACGGCCGAGAGACGCCTCAGTGGTGGGGCAACGCCGCGCCAGGAGGGATCAACGGCCTGCCACCCGGTCTCTGGGCCGACGGCCAGGACACCGCAACCCAGGAAAGAACCTTCTACAGCACGACCTCAAAAGCCAGCACATTCCGCGATTCGGCGGTGGAGGCGAACCGCATCGCGCCGCGCCCCATCCGTCAAGGCGTCAACCGCGGGGAACCGACCATCGACGCAGCCATCCCCGCATGGAATCCGGCCCTGGTCGAAATCGTGGTCATGGGATGCCAGGCCGATGATTCGCCGGAGGCGCTTGCATTGGCTTCCCACCAGCTACGCCAGGCTCCCGACTATCTCGATGCCCTGTCAACGCCGCTTCCCATGCACCTTGCCATGCTGGCTCAGCACTACGTCCTGCCGACCATCGGGGAAGCCGGGGCTGGGGGCGCTGACACCGGAAGCGATGAACCGGGAATCGAAAGCGAGGAGTCGATCATCGGCCTTGGAATCTCCGCCGGTCATTCAATAGATGCTGACCTTACATGGGATCCGGAGCTGTCCGACGCGCCTGGGCTAATGCAACCGCCTGACGAAAGCGGGGAGATTTACCTGCAAGAACCGCTATTCGCTCTCGCCGCGACCGCCGAAAGCGCGTGAAACGTGACCGTAAAGCGGGGCGCTTGCTCAGAATCCTATCTGCGGTTGTTCGCCTCGGACATGGAACAGTTGGTGCCGTCGGGGGAGAGGTGCTTCGGGAATCTGCCGTTCCTGTTCAGCGTCAGGGACGTGCGACGGCAGGATGGACAGATCTGACG
>NZ_JBEZGJ010000314.1:0-4240 GCF_040649965.1 Micromonospora sp. NPDC048843 | reverse complement strand
TGGGCTGGGCGTACGTGCGGCTGGCCGAGCGCAACGAGCAGGACTTCACCGACCTGGTGCAACGGCCGGAGCGCTGAGTGGGCAACGACTTCGTGCCCACACCATGGTCAGCTCAGTTGGCTGCTTCGATCTTGACGAGGTTGACCCGCTGGAACAGGTCCATCTCCACGTTCTTGACCTTGGAGGAGTGGCCGAACACGTTCTCGCCGAAGCGGAGCGGGATCACCGGCATCTCCTTGGCCAGGATGTCCTCCGCCTGCTGGTACTTGGCGATCGCCTCGTCCTGCGTCTTGGCGGCGGAACCCTCCTTGACCAGCTTGTCGAACTCCGGGTTGCTGTAGCCGTAGTAGTTCGACGAGCCGTTCGTGCTGTACAGCGGGCCGAGGTAGTCCTCCATGGTCGGGTAGTCCATGACCCAACCCATCCGGAACGCACCCACCGGCGTCTTCTTCTCGACCTTGGTCAGCAGGTCGGCGAACTTCGGCTCGACCGAGCCGACCGCGTCCACACCCAGGTTGGTCTTGAGCTGGTTGACCGTGGCGTCGACCCAGTCCTTGTGCCCGCCGTCACCGTTGTACGAGATGACGATCTTCGACGGGCCGCCGGCGGCCTGGTAGAGCTTCTTGGCCTCGGTCGGGTTGAACTCGGCGGCCTTGCCCGCGGTGTCCTCCCGGTAGCCCGGCAGGACCGGCGCGACGAAGGAGCGCGCCGACGTCTGCGAACCCTTGAAGACCGACTTGGTGATCTCGTCACGGTCGATCGCCATCGAGATGGCCTTGCGAACGTCCGGGTTGCTGTAGTCCTTGTCGAACGTCGGGAACGCGAGGAACTGGAACGACGACATCGGGCTGGTCTTGTACCGGTCACCCAGGTCGCTCGGCGCGGTGCTCAGGCTCTCGGTCGGGATCGTGGGCAGCACGTCCAGGTTGTCCGCCAGGACGTCCGCGTAGGCCGCGGTGAGCTGCTGGTAGATCCGGAACTCGATGTTCTTGACCTTGGGCTTCTCGCCCGGGTACGCGTCGTAGCGCTCGACGTCGATCTTGCTGTCGTGCTGCCAGGTGCCCTTCATCTTGAAGGGGCCCTGCCCGATCGGCGCCTGCTCGTAGGAATCCTTGAGCACGCCCGGAGCCGAGAACGCGGCGTCCGGCATCGGGAAGAACGCGTTGTAGCCCAGCGTCGTCTTGAAGTCGATGTACGGCTCGGAGAGCGTCGCGGTGAAGGTGAGGTCGTCGACCTTCTTCAGGCCGGACATCTCCTTGGCCTTCGGCGCCTTGCCCTGCAGGTCGGCGTAACCAGCGATCTTCTCGAAGAACGGGTTGGTGTCCTGACCGTTCGGGGCGTACGCGCCGTAGTTCCAGGCGTTGATGTAGTTCTGGGACGTGACCTTCTCACCGTTGTGGAAGGTGAAGCCGTCCTTGATCTTGATCGTCCAGACCTTGTTGTCGGACGACGTGATCGACTGCGCGGCGACCTCGTACGGCTTGTTCTGGGTGTCGTAGTCGACGAGCGGGCTGAACAGGCCGGCGATCACCTGCGACCCGGACGTCTCGGTGGTGTTGGTGGGAACCAGGTGCTTCGGCTCGGCGATCTGGATGCTGACCGCCGAACTGCTGCTGCCGCTGGATCCACCGTCTCCGCCGCTGCCGCAGGCCGCGAGGCCCAGCGTCACCGCGAGCGGGAGGGCGGTCCAGGCGGCGAGTCTACGAACTCGCATTGAGCCTCCTCATCTCCTCACGCTGCGCAGTCAGGCCCGACGCTGGGTTACGCTGCGCAACAAGCGGTAACGGTAGGTCGGCGACGGGCCTTCGACAACGACGCGGTTGCGGGTGGGTAACGGTCCGGGGTTGCCTCCCTTGTTGGGGGCGAAAGAATCTGCTAATCCAAACCGGTCTTATCGACGTTGGCCTGCGAAAATAGCGCTGGACGACGACGTGTTTGCCACCTGCTGGCCGCTGCTGCGCCGCTTGGGGCGGCCGTCCTTTCTCCGTGGTGCCGGTTTGGTCTGTCTGGTTCGACCGTGATCGAATCCACAGACTGTCACTGAAAGTGACTAGCAACACCTCACACACGGTTACTCCAACGGCGGTCACCCCACCGTGGCCAGGTCCGCTCAATGGCCGCCTCACCGCAGTGGGCGGCGGACGGCCCGAGCTAGGTCGTCTGATCCGCAGGCGGTGGGCGTGAGACGATCTGGTCGTGACGGCGACGCTTCTGGACGGCAAGGCAACCGCAGCGGAGATCAAGGACGAGCTGCGCATCCGGGTGAAGGCACTCGCGGAACGCGGGATCATCCCCGGGCTCGGCACGGTCCTGGTCGGGGCGGACCCGGGCAGCCAGGCGTACGTCAACGGCAAGCACCGCGACTGCGCCGAGGTGGGCATCGCCTCGATCCGCCGCGAACTGCCGGCCGACGCCACCCAACAGCAGGTCGACGACGTCCTGGCCGAGCTGAACGCCGACCCGGCGTGCCACGGCTACATCGTTCAACTGCCGCTGCCGGCTCACCTCGACACCCAGCGGGTGCTGGAGTTGATCGACCCGGACAAGGACGCCGACGGCCTGCACCCGGTGAACCTGGGTCGGCTCGTGCTCGGCTACGACGGTCCGTTGCCGTGTACGCCGCGCGGCATCGTCGAGCTGCTCCGCCGGCACGACGTGGCGCTGCGCGGGGCCACCGTCGCGGTGGTCGGTCGCGGCAACACGGTTGGCCGACCGCTCGGCCTGCTGCTCACCAGGCGCAGCGAGAACGCCACTGTCACCCTCTGCCACACCGGCACCCTCGATCTCGCCTCGCACACCCGGGCCGCCGACATCGTCATCGTCGCGGCCGGCGTACCGGGTCTGCTCACCGCCGACATGATCAACCCTGGCGCGGTGGTGGTGGACGTCGGCATCACCCGCGTGATCGGCGCGGACGGCAAGGGCCGCTACACCGGCGACGTGGACCCGGAGGTGGCCGAGACGGCCGGCGCGTTGGTCCCCATGCCCGGCGGCGTGGGCCCGATGACCCGGGCCATGCTGCTCACCAATGTCGTCGAGCGCGCCGAGCGCGGCTGACTCGCGCGTCGGCGGCGCCGAATCAGGACGGCGGTGACGTTCGCCCCATCCCGGCGATGGCCGCCGCCCCTGGCCTGATCGGTGCCAGGATGACTGATACGGTCCGGAAAACCGACTGGTATCAGGGAGTGGGACGACCATGGGTAAGAAGGTCACTGTCGTCGGGGCTGGCTTCTACGGCTCCACCACCGCACAGCGCCTGGCCGAGTACGACGTCTTCGACACCGTAGTGATCACCGACATCGTGGAGGGCAAGCCCGAGGGCCTCGCGCTCGACCTCAACCAGTCCCGGGCCATCGAGGGCTTCGAGACCAAGGTGGTCGGCGTGACCACCGGCCCCAACGGTGAGGGCTACGAGAGCATCGAGGGCTCCGACGTCGTCGTGATCACCGCTGGTCTGCCGCGCAAGCCCGGCATGAGCCGGATGGACCTGCTGGAGACCAACGCCAAGATCGTCCGCCAGGTCGCCGAGAACGTCGCCAAGTACGCCCCGAACGCCGTCGTCATCGTGGTCTCCAACCCGCTGGACGAGATGACCGCTCTGGCCCAGCTCGCCACCCAGTTCCCGAAGAACCGGGTGCTCGGCCAGGCCGGCATGCTCGACACCGCCCGGTTCAGCAACTTCGTCGCCGAGGCGCTGAACGTGCCGGTGGCCTCGGTACGCACCCTGACCCTGGGCTCGCACGGCGACACCATGGTCCCGGTGCCGTCAAAGAGCACCGTCAACGGCAAGCCGCTGCGCGACGCCATGCCGGCCGAGCAGATCGAGGAGCTGGTCGTCAAGACCCGCAACGGTGGCGCCGAGGTGGTCGCGCTGCTCAAGACCGGGTCGGCCTACTACGCCCCGTCCGCCGCCGCGGCCCGCATGGCGAAGGCCGTCGCGGAGGACTCCGGCGAGGTCATGCCGGTCTGCGCCTGGGTTGACGGCGAGTACGGCATCTCCGGTGTCTACCTGGGTGTCGAGGCCGAAATCGGCGCCGAGGGCGTAAAGCGGGTCGTCGAGACCGACCTGGACGCCGACGAGCGCGCCAGCCTCCTGGAGGCCGCCGAGGCCGTCCGCGCCAAGCAGGGCGACATCTCCAGCATGTAGTTCCCCGTACCACCGAAGGGCGCGCCGGCAACGCCGGTCACAGTGGCCTTGGAACAGCCGACCTCCCGGGCGATGTCCTGCAGGGAGGTGCCC
>NZ_JBEZGJ010000313.1:0-4297 GCF_040649965.1 Micromonospora sp. NPDC048843 | reverse complement strand
TGCTCCTCGACCTGGTAGCGGCCGGGGCCCATCGGGGACGTCTCCGCACCGGCGGAGGTGCCCGGGTTGTCCAGCGCGCCGACGTAGTGGACCGTGTCACCGACGAGCGTGGTCACCGCCTCGGTGTCCCGCCGCGCGCTGGTGCCGACCCAGATCTCGACGTCGCCGGGCTCCACGACGCGGGTGAACGTGCGGTCGGAGAAGGCCAGGCGGGTGGCGGGCACCGCCAGCTCGACAGTGACGGACCGGCCCGGTTCCAGGTGGACCCGCCGGTAGCCGAGCAGCTGCGCCACCGGCCGGGTCACCGAGGCGACCAGGTCGCGACCGTAGAGCTGGACCACGTCGTCGCCGGCGACCGTGCCGGTGTTCGTCACCCGCACGCTCACCCCTACCGTCCCGTCGGTGGGCACCGTGCTGGGCACTGTGAGTTCGTCGTACGCGAACGTCGTGTAGGACAGGCCGTGGCCGAACGGCGCCACGGGCGTCGCCAGCAGGTTGGTCCCCGCGTTCCCCGCGCCGAGGGTGGGGTGCAGGTAGGAGTACGGCTGCGCGCCGGCCGACCCGGGCAGGGTGACCGGAAGCCGGCCCGAAGGGTTGACCCGCCCGGAGAGCACGCCCGCGATCGCCCCGGCACCCTCCTCACCCGGGAAGAACGCCTGCACCACAGCCGCGCAGCGTGAGAGCGCCCAGCCGATGGCGTACGGCCGGCCGGTGAGCAACACGAGGACGACAGGTGTGCCGGTCGCCAGCACTGACTCGACCAGTTCGCGCTGGACGCCGGGCAGTTCCAGGTCGTCCCGGTCGCAGCCTTCGCCGACGGTGCCGCGCCCGAAGAGGCCGGCGTGGTCGCCGACGACCAGGACCGCAACGTCCGCGTCAGAGGCCGTGGCGACAGCCTCGTCGAAGCCGGACCGGTCGTCGGTGTCCACGTCGCAGCCGCGTGCCCAGGTGACGAGATCGCCGCCGAACTCGGCCCGCACGGCGTCGAGCACTGTGGACACCTCGATGCCGGTCTCCACGCCGGGGTGCTGGACGAGGACGTGGTTGAGGAACGAGTAGCACCCGAAGAGCGCACTCTGCCGGTCGGCGTTCGGGCCGATGAGGGCCACCCGTCGTCCCGCTGGCAGCGGCAGCGCGTCGCGGTTGGCGACCAGCACCATCGATTCCTCGGCGAGCCGGCGGGCGATCGACCGGTGCTCGGGCGAGTCGAGGTCGATCGCCTCAGGCGGCTCGTCGCTGAAGGTCGCGTCGAGCAGACCCAGGTCCCGCTTCTGGCGCAGCACCCGCAGCACCGCGCGGTCGACGAGCGCCTCGTCGAGCGTGCCCGCCCGCACCGACTCCCGCAGGGTCAGATAGGCGTCTCCGGTGGGCAGTTCGACGTCGAGACCGGCGGCCAGCGCCTGCCCGGCCGCGGCCGCGTGGTCACTCGCCACGTGGTGCAGCAGGTTCAGGAACGCGACTCCGTAGTAGTCGGCCACCACCGTGCCGTCGAAGCCCCACTGGTCGCGCAGGATGCCGGTCAGCATCGTCGGGTCGGCGGCGACGGGCATGCCGTCGATCTCGGCGTACGAGTGCATGACACTGCGGGCGTCACCGTCGATGATCGCCATCTCGAACGGGGGGAGCAGTACGTCGGCCAGTTCCCGGCGGCCGATGTGCACCGGGCCGAAGTTACGTCCGGCGCGCGAGGCGGAGTAACCAGCGAAGTGCTTGAGGGTGGCGTGCACTCCCTGCGACTGGAGGCCGCGCACGTACGACGTGCCGATGGTGCCGACCAGGTACGGATCTTCGGCGATGCACTCGTCCACCCGGCCCCAGCGGGGGTCACGGATCACGTCGAGCACCGGAGAGAGCCCCTGGTGGATGCCCAGGGCCCGCATCGAGGCGCCGATCGCCGCAGCCATCTCGGTGACCAGTTCGGGGTCGAACGCGGCGCCCCAGGCCAGCGGGGTGGGAAACGTGGCCGCCTTCCACGCGGACAGCCCGGTGAGGCACTCCTCGTGGACGATCGCCGGGATACCGAGCCGGGTCCCGGTGACCAGGTCGCGCTGGAACTTCCACAACCAGGCCGCGTGTTCCGCCGCGTCCACGGGGCGGGTGCCGTAGGTGCGGGTGAGGTGACCGAGCCCGTGCCGGGAGAATTCCTCGAGCTTGAAGGCGTCGCCGAACTCACCCTGCAACGGTGCGACCGCCTCGCCGTCCTCCTTCTCCCAGAAGCCGACGAGCTGGGCGATCTTCTCCTCGATCGTCATTCGGCCGAGGAGATCGCGCAGGCGGGTCTCATCGTCGTGCCCGTCCGGTCGTCCGTGTTCCGGGCCTGCCTGGGCCGGTGCCGGCCCGCCCACCACCGCGTGGACCTCAGTCATGCTCTGCCTTCCTGTGGTTGTGCTCGTACCGCTGCGGCTCAGCCCTTGACCGCGCCCTGCAGGCCACCGACGATCTGCTTCTCCGCGAGCGTGAAGAAGAGCAGTGCCGGCAGCATCGCCAGCGAGGTGAAGGCGAGTACGCCTGCCGTGTCGGTGGTGTACTGGCTGGAGAAGTTCTGCACGCCCAGCGGCAGGGTGTGCAGGTTGACGTCGCTGAGGACGAGCAGCGGCAGCAGGAACGAGTTCCAGCTCGCCACGAACGCCAGGACGCCAACGGTGACGAGCGCGGGCCGCGACAACGGCATCGCGACGCGCCAGAGGAAGCCGAGCCGACTCGCGCCATCGATGGCGGCCGCGTCCTCCAACTCTCTCGGGATGGCCGAGAGGAAGGGGCGCAGGATCACGATCGTCAGTGGCAGTGAGAAGGCGACCTGCGGCAGGATCACCGCGTAGTAGGAGTTGATCAGGTTCAGGTCACGCAGCATGAGGTAGAGCGGCAGGATCGCCGCCCCGGCCGGAAACAGCAGACCGAGGGTGAAGAAGGTGTAGAGCCCTTCCCGCCCGCGGAAGCTGTAGCGGGCGAGCACGAACGCGGCGGCCAGTCCGAGTACGACCACGGCCAGCGTGGTGCCGAGGGCGATGACCGCGCTGTTGAACGCCTGTTGCCAGAAGTTGCTCTGGGTCAGCACCCTGGCGTAGTTGTCCCAGACGAACGGGTCGGGCAGGCCGGCCGGGTCCGCGACGATCTGCGGGGTGGTGCGGAACCCGCCGATGACCACGTAGATGACCGGGGCGATCGACACCGCCGCGATCGCGAGGGCGAGCGCGTAGGTGAGCGGCGTGCCCCAGGAGACCTGACGGCGTCCGGTGGACGGGGGGAGAACCGAGTTCACGGCCATCGTCACTTCGCCCTTCCGGTGATGGCGCCCTCGATGTCGCGGCGGAGCAGGAACCGCTGGAACAGCAGCGCCGCCACGAAGGAGATGACGAACAGGATTACCGCCACAGCGTTGCCGTAGCCCCACAGCCGGGCGAAGAACCCGTTGTCCACCATGTATGTCGCCATGGTGGCCGAAGCGCCGAGGGACCGCACCGCGGGCACCGAGGTCACCCAGATCATGTCGAAGATCTGCAGTGACCCGATCATGGACAGGAACATCCAGATCCGGATCGTCGGGCCGAGCAGCGGGATCGTGACATGCCGTTGGATCTGCCACCAGCTCGCGCCGTCGATGGCCGCCGCCTCGGTCAGCTCGTCGGGCACATTGGAGAGTCCAGCGAGGAGCAGGATGATGGCGAAGCCGACGTATTTCCAGGTGAGGATGGCCAGCAGGGTCCAGATGACCACATCCAGGTCCGCCAGCCAGGCTTGCACCAGGCCGCCCATGCCCAGGGACCGCAGCAGTGCGTCGACGGTGCCGTCGCCGGTCAGCAGCAGCTTCCACATGATGCCGACGGTGACCTCGGCCAGCACGTAGGGCACGAACACCAGCAGGCGGAACACGGCCCGCCCACGGAAGCGACGGTTGAGCAGCAGGGCGACGCCCAAGGCGATCGGGCCCTGGATCAGCAGCGACCCGAAGACGATTATCGCGTTGTTGCGCAACGCGTCGAGGAAGATCGGGTCCTGGAAGGCGAGGGTGTAGTTCCGCAGACCGACGAACTCGGTGGGAGGGCCGACCCCACGCCACCGGAACAGGCTGTAGTAGACCGCGAAGCCCATCGGCACCAGTACGAACATCACGTAGATCAGGACGGCCGGCGTGGTGAGCCCGATGATCTCGTACCACTTGCGGCGGTTGTCGGCTCGGCGGGCGGACTCGCGCCCGGCCTTGTGGGGGCCCGCAGCGACTCGGTCGGCTGGTACGGCGTGGTCACCCTGGCCCTCTCGCCGCTGGGCGGGACGCTGATCGACCGGATCGGCGCCCGCC
>NZ_JBEZGJ010000312.1:0-4378 GCF_040649965.1 Micromonospora sp. NPDC048843 | reverse complement strand
GGTGCTGCGATCGTCAGGGTATGTAACGACCCCGGCCCGGCCATGATTCCGGCCCACGAGTGCACCCGACCACACCCCACAAACCCCCACCAACGGGCAAACTACCCACACCCACCGGAACCCCTGGCGTCCAATCGCCCCTCACCCGGAATGATCCACTCGGGTTCACGGAAGTCGGGGCATCCCGGACTCCCGGACACCCCGACGTCATGAAACCCGAGTCGATCAAGAAGGCTCTGTCGGGCGTCGGGGTTGGTTAAATCGCACTAGATCAGGCAAAACGCCTAGGGTGCCGGCAACGACGGAAGGGCTCCGCCGGCTCGGACTCGGGCCTGTCGGCCCTGACCCAGCTTGTCCGCCCCGACTCGGGCCTGTCGGCCCTGACCCAGCATGTCCGCCCCGGCCCGGGCTTGTCCGCACCGACCTGCCCACCGCGCCGGCTCTGACCCAGGACCATCGGCCCTGGTCCGGCCACTGGGCCGGGAATTGCCGGCCCGCTCCGGCCGCTGACGGCACTGACCGAAAACCGCCGGTTCGGTGCCCCCTGTCTGGTTCAGGCATCGGGCGGCGCGGCAGTGGCAGCGGCATCGAGCAGGTCGGCTGCCCGCGCTGGTGGAACTGACGGAAGTCCAGCTCAGAGGCCGGAAAATCGGTTGAGTTGAGGGGGTGGTGCCGGCAGGCTGAGGTCTCCGCCACCCACGTCCCGGAGGACTTTCCATGCGCCTGCTCCGTGATCTGTGGGGGACTTCAACCCGTCGCGTGACGATCGTGGCCGTCCTGATCGTGCTGGGCGCCGCGGGGCAGGCGGGCGCATCGGCCTTGGCCGGCGCGGTGCTGGTGCATCGTTCGGCTGGCTTCTTCGCTGTACTGGCCGCAGCCCTGGTCGCCGTGGTCCTCAGCGACCTCGCGGTGAGTCTGCTGATGGCCGGCCTGACCGCCGACTGGTCCGCCGACGTGCGTCGCCGGCTCTGCCGCGTCGCCCTCGGGCAGGACCTGCCCACCCTGGAGACCACTCCGGTGGGCGAGTTGCTGGACCGGATCGACGGGGACGTCTACCAGGTGGCGTCGGGAATTCGTAACCAGGGCACCCGGCTCGCCCAGGGCCTCTGCGTCGGTCTGTTGTCGATGGTCGTGGCGCTGTTCGTGTGGTGGCCGGCGGGGATCGCGATGCTGCTGCTCACTGTGGTGCTCGCGGTCGGCCTGCGCCGGCCCACGGCGCGGATCGGCCCGGCCCGGATGGCGGAAGAGGAGGCGTGGTCCGACCTGGCCGCCGTGATGGAGGAGGCGGTGCACGGCCAGGACGACGTACGGACCAGTCTGGCGCGGCCGTACGTGCTGCGGTTGTACGCCCGGCGGGCCTCCGCAGTGCTGTCCCGTGGCCTGGTGGTCTGGGTGCTGTCTGCCCGGGTGGCGACAGTGGCCACCGCGACGATCCGGGCGGGCATCGGCGCTGTGGTGCTCGGCGGTGCCTGGGCGTTGGCCACCGGCCGGATCGACGCCGCCCGCCTCACCGCCATCTGGCTGCTCGCCCTGGCCTTCGGGGCGACAGCGGAACACGTCAGCCGGATGGTGCCGGAGATCCAGGAGGCGCTCGGCGCGTGGGCGCGGGTGCAGTTGCTCTACAAGGCTCGGCAGGAGCCGGTCGGCGGGGCCAGCCCGAGCGAGGGTGACCTGCGCATTCGGGACCTGACATTCGGGTACGGGGAGAGTGACCGGGGGGCCGCGCTGCGCGGGCTCAGCCTCACCTTCGCGCGCGGTCGCTCGTACGCGCTGATCGGGCGGACCGGTTCGGGCAAGTCGACGTTGGCGAAGGTGCTCACCCGGGCGGTCGACGTGCCGCCGGGCACCGTCTTCCTCGGCGGCACCGACCTGTGCGATCTCGACGTCGAGCAGCTGCGCCGCTGGGTGGCGTTGGTGCCGCAGCGCACCGAGATCCTGGCCGGCACGCTCGCCGAGAACGTGGCGCTCTTCGACAGGGAGTTGCTCGACGCGGCGGCTCGGGCGCTCGACGAGCTGGGTCTGGCCAGCTGGATCGCGGAGCTGCCGGACGGGTTGACGACCCGGTTGGGGGAGGGCGGGCACGTGCTCTCCGCTGGTCAGGAGCAGTTGGTGGCGTTCGCCCGCATCCTGGTCCGGGAGCCGCACGTGGTGATCCTCGACGAGGCCACCGCACGGCTGGACCCGGTCACCGAGGCGCGGGTGCAGCGGGCCACCGAACGTCTGCTGCGCGACCGGATCGGCATCGTCATCGCGCACCGGCTCTCCTCGGTGCGCCGCTGTGACGAGGTGGTCGTCCTGGCCGACGGCGCGGTGGTCGAGGCCGGTCCGCTGGAGACGTCGACCCGCTTCGCCGAACTGTTGGCGACCAGCCACGCCGCCTCGTACGCCGCTGTGGCGCCGGCCGGTCGCACCGGCGTCGGCACCGACCTTCTGGTCGGCCCCGGCCCGGACGCGTGGCCGAGCGAGCCGGCACCCGTGCGGGTCGAACCGGTCGCGGCGACCGAGCAGGCCGCCGCCTGGTCGACCGAGCCGGCATTGACGCAGGTCGAGCCGAACGGGCAGGCCATTCGGGTGACACCGCCCGACAGCACGCAGGGCGCGGTCGGGCCGACCAGGGCCGATCCGCCGCCGCTGCCGCCGGTGCCGCCGGCCCGGACACTGCGGGAGATCTTCCGACTCTGCACAAACGATCCCCGGTACGGTGCGGCCGCGATCGTGCTGTTCCTCGGGCTCAGCCTGCTCGGGCTGGACGGCCCGGTGTTGCCCTGGCTCTGGGCGGACCTGGTCGACGGGACCGGCAACCCTTACCTGCCGGCGATGGGGATCGTCGCCGGGCTGCTGGTCACACTGCCGCTGCCGTTCTACACCCACGTCTGGTTCCCGCAGTGGTGGGTGCGGCAGATGCTGCGGATCGGCCTTCGCCTGGTGCACGGCCAGACCGGGCCGCGCCGGGTCAGCTCACACACTCCCGCCGAGGTGGTGGCTCAGGGCGGGGACACCGAGCGGGTGGTCCAGCTCGCCGACAACGTGCTGGACCAGACCGTCGCGCTGGTGCTCGTGGTCGCCATGACGGCTGTCACCGGCAGCGTCGTACCCGGGCTGTTCTTCCTCGGCACGATGGTCGTCTCCGGGCTGGCCGCGACGTTGTTCGGGCCGAAGCTGGAGCGTGCGGCCCGGGCGACGGTGGCCGCGCGGGCCTCCTTCGCCACGGCGCTGGTCTCCGCGCTCTCCGCGGCGCGGACGGTGAAGCTCGCCGGCGCTACCACTGCGGTGCTGCGCCACCTGGCGAGCCTCGACGTGCTGCGCAGCGACCGGCAGCGACGGGAGATCTCGGTGCAGGTGTGGGCGCGCTCCACACCGTCGATGGCCAGTGGGCTGTTGCCGATCGGCGCCTGGGCGCTCTACCTGAACGGTTCGCTGTCCGCCGGGGCGGTGCTGGTGGCCGTCTCCACACTGGGCGCGGCCCGCTGGTTCGCCTGGACGACGGCGTCGTTGATCTCGCAGCTGCCCTCGGCGCGGGTCTGGACCCGGCGTACTGCGGCGATGACCGGGGTGAGCGCGTACTCGGCGGGGGTGCCGGAGGTCGACCTGACCACCGGGACGGCGCCCGCGCCGACCATGCCGCCCCGGCATCCGCTGCGCCGGCTCGAGCTGCGCGGCTTCGGGGTGGTGCATTCCGACGGCACGGTGGCCATCCGGGACGTGGACCTGACCGTGCAGCGGGGGCAGTTGGTGCTGGTCGTCGGGCCGGTGGGGTCGGGCAAGTCCTCGTTGCTGCGCGGGCTGGCCGGGATCGTGCACCACACCGGCGAGCTGGCCTGGAACGGTGACCCGGTCACCGAGCCGGAGCTGTTCCTGCGTCCCAACCAGGTCGGCTACGTCGGGCAGTTGCCCCGGGTGCTCTCCGGCACGGTGGCCGACAACATCGCCCTCGGGCACCAGGTGGACGCGGCGGGGGCGGTCAGCACCGCCCAGCTCGACCATGACCTGGCCGCCGCCGGTGGTGGGCTGGGCCTGCTCATCGGGCACAAGGGCACCCGGCTCTCCGGCGGGCAGTTGCAGCGGTTGGCGCTGGCCCGGGCGTTGGCCCCGCGTACCGAACTGCTGGTCGCCGACGACGTGTCGTCGGCGCTGGACGTCACCACCGAGCTGGCGCTCTGGCAGGCGTTGCGTGGCCACGGGGTGACAGTTGTCGGCTCGACCGCGAAGCGCGCCGCGTTGGTCCGGGCCGACCACGTGGTGGTGCTGCTCGGCGGGACGGTGGCCGCTCAGGGCGCCTGGCAGGACCTGGAGGGCGACTGGTCGCACCTGGCCGGTTGACCGACGGTCGGGCGGCCGCTCACGCGGCGCCGCGCCGTTCGGCGACGGAGATCTCAGA
>NZ_JBEZGJ010000311.1:0-4395 GCF_040649965.1 Micromonospora sp. NPDC048843 | reverse complement strand
GTCGCCGCCGTTCGGGCGCGGACTGGTGCCAGATGACCCCGGCGCCGACCGCGATGATGGCCACCAACCAACCGGCGGTGCCCGCCGCGCCAGTCCCGAACCCGGGACGGCACCGTCGCGGCGCGCTACTGGCCCTGGTCGGGCTCCAGACTGGCGATGGTCAGACCCGCCGCGTCGGCGGCGGCGTCCCGGTCGCCCCGGGTCTGGTCCTCCCGGGTGAGCAGGTTCGCGTACTCGGTCACGTCGGCCGGGTCGGGCACCGTCGGCAGGCGGCGCAGGAACGCCTCCACCTCGCGGGTGGCGGCGGTGTGCGCGGCAGCAGCCTGGCGCAGCAGTTCGCGGTCGTCGGCGGGCGGGTAGAGGTCGGTCATGTCCGCCAGATACCCGGCCCACGGCGGTTCGCACCGCCAGCGGCCGGGAATACCGGCAGCTCAGCCCGGCCGTACCCCGGTGGGGTGCCGGACGCCGAAGCCCGGGTTGCGGGGCAGCCAGGCCAGGTACGCCGGGTGCGGCGCCAACGAGTCGACGTAGGCCGCCTTGGCCGTTCCCAGCACCAGCTCCGCGCCCTGGGCTGCGGGAGAGTCCGGATGCCAGCCGAGCAGCAGCCGCCAGCGCAGCGGCGTCCCGGCGAGTTGACGGGTGACCAGACCGCTCACCGGGCGGAACGTCGCCTGGCACAGGGCCACCGCCACGCCGGCCTCCACCAGGTCGACGCAGCCGCGGATGTCGGTCTCGTACACCTTCCTGGGCGTGAAGCCGGCGCGGGCACACGCGGCGGCGAAGCAGTCGGCGAAGCAGCCGTCACCCGGCGCGGCGACCCACTGCTCGTGGCGCAGGTCGGCCAGGCGGACCTCGTCCTGCGCCGCGAGAGGATGGGTCTCCGGCAGCAGCACCAGCACCGGGTCGACGGCCACCTCCTGCCAGCTCAACCCGAACCCGGCCGACGGACTGGCGTCGCCGCACACGCCGGCCAGCGCGAAGTCCAGCCGACCGCCGGCCACCAACTGCGCCAACTCGTCCACCGACCAGGACGCGTACGTGGTGATCTGGGCGGGCGGCTGCTCGGCCGCCAACCGGTGCACCAGCCGACCCAGGATCGGGCTGTTCACCCCACCGAACCGGTAGCACGGCGGCGTGTCGCCCGCCCCGGCCAGCCGGGCCGCCTCGTCCTGCAGCCCCTTCATCGCCGGCAGCAGCACCCGGGCGCGGGCCAGCACCAGCTCACCGAGCGCGGTAGGTCGAGCCCCGCGCCGGTCCCGGTCGAACAGCGGGCCGCCCAGCGTCCGTTCGATGCGTTGGAGCTGGGCGGTGAGCGCCGGCTGGGCCAGGCCGAGCGCCGAGGCCGCCTTCGTCACACTTCCCGTCTCCGCGATCGCGCAGACCACCCGCAGGTGACGCAGCTCCAGGTTCATAGGGTGACGGTAGGACTACGCGTCTGCTGGCGGAATAGCCCAAGCGGATCGGTGATAATGAATGCATTGCCGGCGGTCGCCGGTCACCGGTCGCGCGGGGGCTCCGGCAGGTCCGCCAGGTACGTCGGCCGCCGGGTCACCGCGTCGAGGACCTTGTCCACCACCCCGACCGCCGGCTCCACGATCCGGTTCCACGGAGGGGTGGCCGGCGTGCCCGGGTGCGGTCGCGTCGGCGCGGCCTCCTCTGCGATCTCCAACCGGTTGCCCAGCCGGATCAGCTCCTCCTCGGTCGCGACAGCGCGCAGCTCGGTGACCAGCGCGCCCACCCCGTCGACATGCCGGCGGACCCGCTCGGCGACAGCGGTCAGCGCCTCGTCCGTCAGCCCCTTCAGAGCGCTCAGCAGAGCCGCGTCGGCGTTGATCTCCGCGTCCACCCGCTCGGTGGCCGCCGGCAGCGCCGCGCGGACCGCCGGCAGTAGGTACTGCTCCTCGGCGGACAGGTGCCGCGACAGCGCGGCGGTGAGCACCGCCAACCCCTCCTGCGGAGTGGTCGCCGGGCCGGAGAGCTGGTCCAGCAGCGCCAGCAGTTGCCGGTGCTCCCGGTCGACGATGTCGGCGATGCTGCGACCGGCGGGTCGGTAACCCTCCTCGGGTGCGGGCGCGGGCGGCAGCGGCGGCAGGGGAACAGCGGACATGGTGCCCTCCTCGACTGGCGGGCGGAAGCTCCGGCAGGGACGTTCGGTCGTGGGCGGCGGTACCCGAACGCGACCAACGCGAAACCGACCCGTCGATGCGTCCACCCGCGCCGGCCTGTCGAGCGGCACGGGCTGGTATGAAGAGGCGATGACGAGCGATGCCGCCTCCGCCCTGCCCGACCCCACCGCAGAGGTCGTGGACCTCTGCCGCGACCTGCTGCGCATCGACACCACCAACACCGGTGACAACGACACCAGCGTCGGCGAGCGCCGCGCGGCCGAGTACGTGGCGGAGAAGCTCGCCGAGGTGGGCGTGGAGTCCGTCCTGCACGAGTCCGCCCCGGGCCGGGCGAACGTGGTGGCCCGCATCCCGGGCACCGACCAGAGCCGGGGCGCGCTGCTGGTGCACGGCCACCTGGACGTCGTGCCCGCCGACGCCGACGAGTGGTCGGTGGGCCCGTTCTCCGGCGAGCTGCGCGACGGCTACCTCTGGGGCCGGGGCGCCATCGACATGAAGGACTTCGACGCGATGGTGCTCGCCGTGGTCCGGCACTGGCAGCGCACCGGCGTACGCCCCCCGCGCGACATCGTGCTCGCGTACACCGCAGACGAGGAGGCGGGCAGCGACTACGGGGCGCGCTTCCTGGTGGACAACCACCGAGGCCTCTTCGACGGCTGCACCGAGGCGATCGGCGAGGTCGGCGGCTTCTCCTACTCGGTAAACGACAACCAGCGGCTCTACCTCATCGAGACCGCCGAGAAGGGCATCGACTGGCTGCGGCTGCACGCCAAGGGCCGCCCCGGGCACGGCTCGATGATGCACGACGACAACGCCGTCACCGCGCTCGCCGAGGCGGTCGCCCGGATCGGCCGGCACCGCTTCCCAGTGGTCGTCACCGACACCGTGCGGGCCTTCCTGACCGAGGTCTCCGACCTGCTCGGCATCGAGTTGGACCCGGACGACCCGGAGACGGCCATCGCGAAGCTCGGTCCCATCGCCAACATCATCGGCGCGACCATCCGCAACACCGCCAACCCGACCCGGTTGAGCGCCGGCTACAAGGACAACGTCATCCCCGGCCGGGCCACCGCCACCATCGACTGCCGCAGCCTGCCCGGGCAGTCCGAGCTGCTGGAGCGGCAGCTGCGCGAGCTGGTCGGCCCGGACATCGCGATCGAGTACGTCCAGCGGCAGCCGGCGCTGGAGACCACCTTCGACGGTGACCTGGTCGAGGCCATGTCGGCGGCCCTGCGCGCGGAGGACCCGGGGGCGCGGCCGGTCCCGTACATGCTCTCCGGCGGCACCGACGCCAAGGCGTTCTCGCAGCTCGGCATCCGCTGCTTCGGGTTCGCCCCGCTGCGGCTGCCCGCCGACCTGAACTTCTCGGCGTTGTTCCACGGCATCGACGAGCGCGTTCCGGTGGACGGACTACAGTTCGGCGTGCGGGTTCTCGACCGGTTCCTCCGCACCTGCTAGTCGTGTCCGGCGGTGGCCGCCGGCGCGCAATCTCCCCAACGTGAAGGGACTGCCCCACATGACCGACCAGCATGGTGAGCTGGACGCCGCTCTCGAGCGGGTGATCGAAGCGGCCCGCCACCACCTGGCTGCCGTACGCGCCGCGCAGGGCCGCGTCGACGACGACGACGTCTGGCAGGCGTACGTGGCGTTGAACAACGCCTCCTTCGCGTACGACGAGCGACTGCTCGACGCCTTCGGCGAGGTGACGCCGTGGGATGTCGACTCGATCGACCCGGACGAGGCCGACGAGCGTTTCGGCGGCGGCGAGGGCGCGGAGGCCAGCGACCCGCACCCCAGGGTGATCTCGGTGCGTCAGCGTCGTGACTACCGGGTGCCGAGCGTCGCCGCGCTGCTGCGGGTGGCCGAGGCGGCCCGCCGCGAGGGCACCCCGGAGGACGACGAGCCGGCGCCCGTGGAGGGCGTGGGCGAGGCGGTGCTGGAGCTGCTGCAGAGTGGTGACGGCTCGCTCGGCGCGTTGGACGTCCCCGAGTTGGAGCCGCTCGACGGGGTGGTGATGGTCAGCGAGGTGGGCACCCCGGTCGACCTGGAGTCGTTCGACGACGACGACGCGGTTGGCCCGTTCCAGCCGGCTGCCGACGACCGGCTGGTCGGTCGGCTCGACGAGCACCCGTTCCTGGAGCTCGACGACGACCACGACCACGCCGGGCACCAGCACTAGGCCGGGTGCCGCCCGAGCCCGCCGGTGCCGACGCCCGGGCCGGTGAAGGTGTAGCTGTCCACGTCCAGCAACGCCCCGCTGCCGCCGGTG
>NZ_JBEZGJ010000310.1:0-4499 GCF_040649965.1 Micromonospora sp. NPDC048843 | reverse complement strand
CGTGGCGTGTGAGGGGTAATGAGGCGACAGGCAGGCCGGTAGCGTTGGGGGAACAGCGACCTGGTGCCGACGGCGCGTCCCTCGCTACGAGGAGGTCCGGGATGGATTCTCTGCCGGAGTTGACTTTCGGGCAGCGGTTGAAGGTTTACCGGGAGCGGTCCGGGAAGACTCGTGCGGTGCTCGGAGGGTTGGTGGGTCGTAGCGCCGAGTGGGTCAAGGCAGTGGAGACCGATCGCATCCTGCCGCCGCGCATTCACATGCTGGATCGCATCGCGCGTGCTCTCAAGGTCGAGGTGGCTGCCTTGGTCGGGGAGTTGAGCGCCCGGTCTGCCGTGGTCAACGGGCCGGAGCATCCGGCGCTGGCGTCGGTCCGGGACGCGGTGAACCGCTTCGCAGTCTTCGACGAGGCTTCCCCGGAGTCGTTGACGGGCCTGAGGGAACGGCTTGCGATGGCATGGCGGGCACGCCATCAGTCGTCGGACCACCGTACGGTGCTGGGCGGACTGCTGCCGGGGCTGCTGCGCGATGTGCAGCGCGCCGCGTTGGCGTACGAGGGTGATGAGCGTCGGCAGGCTCAGGCCCTGCTGGCGGAGACGTTCGGGCTGACGCAGATGTTCCTTGCCTATCAACCCGCTGCCGAGTTGTTGTGGCGGGTCGCGGACCGAGCGATGGTGGCGGCGCAGGAGTCCGGCGACCCGGAGGCGGTGGCGTGCGCGGGATGGTTCCTGTGCCAGGTACATCGGGATGCCGGTGACTGGGACACCGCTATGGCAGTGACACTGGACCTCCTGTCGGCGCTGGAGCCGCGTACGGCCGACGGGAACACGAACCTGTTGGCGCTCTGGGGCGCGTTGAACTTCGAGGCTGCCTACACCGCCGCCCGTGCTGGCGAGGAAGGCCGGGCCTGGCGGTACTGGGACCGCGCGGATCGGGTGGCCCAGCGCCTGCCGCAGGGCTTCTATCAGCCGCAGACGTCGTTCTCACAGATCATCATGGGCGCTCACGCGGTGACCGTGGCGGTGGAGTTGCAGAAGTCCGGTGAGGCGGTGCGACAGGCCCGCCGTCATGATTCCGCGGCGATCCCGTCGAGGCCGCGCCGGGCACGCCATCTCATCGAGGTCGCGCGGGCGCACTACGGCAAGGACGACAAGGACGCGGCCGTGATGAGCCTCCGGCAGGCGTACGAGTCGGCCCCGGAGACGATCCGCTTCAACGGGTACGCCCGCCAGATCACCTTGGACCTGCTCGACGGCCCACGTTCCACTCGTGACGATGCCCGTGACCTTGCGATCAAGGTCGGGCTTCTCTCGTGATCCAGGGGTAGGAACCTTACCCATTCCGCTCCGCGACCCACCGTAGCTTCTTGCTCACGGGATGCGGCGGGCGGTGCGGTATTGCCTGGCCGCCGCGTCTCTCAGCTTCGAGGGCAGGAAGCCGTCCTCGTGCTCGAACGAGGATGGGCCAGGGAACCGAATTCCGCGCGGCCACGAGCCCGCGCTGCGTAGTGGAGCGCACGTCGGCCGCGTCGGCGAGCTGGCGGCCGTGGCGGGGTTGCACTTAGGGCGCCTCCGGCGGGCTCCGGCTCCAGGCTGGCCGGGGTTGCGTCGGCGGGTCACTGTCCATGGGTGGTTGGCGGTAGGCCGTCCCACTGTGGGTCGATGGCAGACGGGACGGCGAGGTGGTCGCTCCAGAATGGATGAGCGCGGGTGCTGCTCTGAGTCAACGAGTTCATCGCCGTGTCGAAGACCGTCGCCTGCGCCCCCTCTTGATCAGGGCACCGAACAAGCCGGCACACACAACCGAACAGACGGCCATGACTACCGCTGCGAATGGATCACTATTGGGGCCTGACAAAATTGTCACCGAGGAAATTCCGAACAAGATGACAAGAAAAGGTAACAACATGCGTGCCGCAGCACGGTGATGACGCCTATTGTGCATGGTGTCAATCCGCCGTTGCTCGGCACTGAGATCCTTCTCCCACGGGGTGTTGAAGGGCCAGTTGGCAAGCCAGGCCAATGCAGCCAGCCCTCCACCAACAAACAGCACAGTGGCGGCGGCTTTGAAGAACATGCTCTACCTCCATAAGTCGTCAGGCCAGGCGGAGCCGAAGGCATTGGTGAAGGGGTTATGGCCGGCGGGGCAATGGGCAATAAGGTGTGGTGTGATAGTGACTGGTAAGCCGTCGGCTGCCACCCGAGGTCAACGGCCCTAGGTCGCGGATGGGGACGGACCTCGCCAGACGAAGCGCTCAGAACTTGTAAGGGAGTCGTCCGGGTTCGCGCTGTGCCAGCGAGAGTTTCCCCGTGCCTGCCGCGAGCTTACTGCTCGGCCCAGTGGCGAAAGATCTCCTGCACCGCGGTGTGCCAGGGGACCCCGCCGTCGTCGTAGCCTTTCCCCGGGGCCCCGGTCGTCGAGTTGACAACGAGGGCTGCGAGCGACGGTTCACCGGCCTCGATACACAGGTCCGAAAGCTTGTCCAGCACTCGGCCCATGTGGGTGCCCAGGGCGACTCCCGTCATGCCTATCGCTAGACCCAGCTCCTTGTACGTCACCAGCGAGCGACGGCGAGCTGCCAGAATGAGAGCCGCCCGCGCTTGAAGGGCCTGCTGTCCTGTCTCTGTCGATGCCACATGGACATACTGCCGCCGTGATCTTCGCATCGAAAGGGGTGGCCAGGGATCCATGGCCAAGATTTGGATTATACGCCGAACGATCTAGGGGGTCAGGCTACGACTGCCTGGCCTTTTCGCTGCTCAGGGCACCTTCGCTCAACGCAGCGCAACTGCTTTCCTAAACTGTCTGTCGGTCGAGCTGGCTCGGATGTACCCGGAACAGGCGTTGTCCGTCCTCGGCTTCGACCCCGCACGGTGCGGTCGAGACGACGAGTGCCTCGTCATCTCGGCCGACGATGCTGCACATGATGTGGACAGGCGCAGGCAGGCGATCCTCAAGGCGCGACTTGTCAGCGGTGAAGACCGGGACCTTGTCGACGAAGTACCAGGACGTGCTGTTGACGTCGACGAGGCGTACCCGCACCCAGCCCGGGAAGTCGTGGCTGATCCACGAAACTGCTTCGCAGCGGAGGTGGGCCTCTTCGGGAGTCACGAATCGATCGTGCCGGGTGCCTGCGCCGGTGGCAATATTGCCGGACGCCCGCCGTCGCGGACGGATGGCGCAGCACGAGTTTGAGGACTGCACCGACTGAGTGGGTGGCGACCAGTGGTTGACCCTGCGATTGGCGACGCCCCGGTCGCGCGCTCTGCGTGACCGATCACGCGATCGGGCCCCGGGGCGTCCTCGCCGTCTGGGTCTAGGACGGGAACACCGTGCGGAGCACCTCGGAGACCAGTGGGCGCAGCTCTGGTGGGTTTGCTTCGAGGCGAAGGTTCAGCAGGGTGATGATGCGGCTGCGGACTCCCGGGTGGTCGTTGGCCAGGACTATGCGCAGGCCGGTTTCTTGGAAGGCATGCCGCAGGTCGGCGCACGGATCGTCTTCGGCGTCGCTGCCCGTGACGCGCAGGTACGAGCAGTACCAGGCGTCGGCCGCGCCGATGATCTCGTAGTCGGTTCCCGTTCGGAGATATTCGAGCAGCCTGGTCTGGACGCGTCGGCGGCCGAAAGCAGCGAGCGCTGGTCTGATGTGTCGTTGGGTGTGACTTGGGTCAGGTTCGTAGACGGCTGCGAGCATCAGCGGTTCGAACAACCCCACCGGCTGCGGTGGTACCGCCTCCCGCATGATCATCAGGGCCACCCTGCATTGCCAATGCCGCCGGGCCTGCGGGTCGTTCCGCTCGTCGCCGGAAGGTGCCAGCGGCGCCGCGAGGTTGAGCAGGTCGAGTACGTCGACAAGAGACCGCTCGTACCGGTCATAGCGCTCGAAGCGACCCTCGTCCACGGCCGAGACTCTACGTCGGCGCATGTGGCGACCACAGCCTGCGCATGCAAGCAGTGGGCGCCGGAGACTGTCAGAATCGTGATGACGGAGCCGGTGCGCGGATGCGGGGAGAAGCATGAGCGACTTCAACGACAAGATCATCGCGGAGTTTCGCGCCAACGGCGGGCAGGTTGGCGGTCAGTTCGCCGGCGCCCCGCTGCTGCTGTTGCACACGGTCGGTGCCAAGAGCGGCCAGCCTCGCGTGAACCCGATGATGTACCAGAAGGTGGACGGCGGTTATGCCGTGTTCGCGTCCAAGGGCGGTGCGCCTACCAATCCGGACTGGTACTACAACCTGCTCGCTCACCCGAAGGTCCATGCGGAGATCGGTACGGACAAGTTCGAGTTGGTCGCGAGAGTTGCCGTCGGTGACGAGCGGGAACGGATCTGGAGCCCGTTGAAGGTCGCTTATCCAGGCTTCGCCGACTACGAGCGGAAGACCACCCGCGAGATCCCGGTCGTCGTACTGGAACCTGCGCGGTAGGCAGAGACGGCACAACTGATCTGATGCGTGGATCCGTGGGGGGGGGGGGGGGCCCCCCCCGCCCCCCAATGGGGACGG
>NZ_JBEZGJ010000309.1:0-4550 GCF_040649965.1 Micromonospora sp. NPDC048843 | reverse complement strand
CAGCAGCTTGACCACCGACTGCTCGTCGTCGCGGGCGGTGGCGATGATGATCGGAACGTCGGTGATGCCGCGCAGCATCCGCAGCGCGTCCGAGCGCAGACCCGGCGGGCGGCCGGAGCCGGGCCGGGGGTCGAACGTCGCGCCGTATCCGGCGATCACCCCGTAGACGGCGGCACCGCGCCGGGCAGCGGCGTGTTCGTCCTCCAACACGAGGATCGCGCCGCCTTCGCCCGGCACGTAACCCGACGCGTTGGTGTCGAACGGCAGGTACGCCGTGGCCGGATCGCGCCCCGTGCTGAGCAGGCCGTTGGCGAGCTGGGCCGTCCAGCCCCACGGGCAGAGCGACGCGTCGACACCGCCGGTCATCACGAGTTGTACGCCCTTGCGCACCTGGCGTCGGGCCTGCGCAACCGCGTCGAGCCCACCCGCCTGCTCGGTGACGAGCACCCCGGTCGGCCCACGCATCCCGTGGCGGATCGAGATCTGGCCGGTGTTGACAGCGTAGAACCAGGCGAACGACTGGTAGGCGCTGACGTGCTCGGACCCCTTGCTCCAGAGCTTCTCCAGCTCACGATGGCCGAACTCGAAGCCGCCGGACGCGCTGGCCGTGACGACACCCATGCCGAACTCGGGCAACGCCGACGGGTCGACCGACGCATCGGCGAGCGCCCACTGCGCCGCCGTCAACGACAGCCGGGTCATGTGGTCGGTCTGCGCCATCAGCCGGCTCGGGATGTGATCGGCCGCCTCGTACCCGGGAACCTCGCCGGCCAACTGGGCGGGGTATCCCGAGCTGTCGAAACGGCTGATCGGCCCGATGCCACCCACCCCGGCGACGGTGGCCGCCCAGAAGGCGTCGCGGCCCAACCCGTTGGGCGCGGCCACCCCTACCCCGGTGACGACAGTGGTCATGCCACACGCGCCAGGAGCATCGCGCTCTGGAAGCCGCCGAACCCGCTGCCCACGCTCAACACCACGTCGGTCTGCTGTTCGCGGGCGGTGAGCGGCACGTAGTCGAGGTCGCACTCCGGGTCGCGTTCGTGCAGGTTGGCCGTCGGCGGCACCGCCCCGTGCTTGATCGCCAGGGCCGACGCCGCGATCTCGATCGAGCCGATGGCACCGAGCGAGTGGCCGATCATCGACTTGATCGAACTGACCGGGGTGCGGTACGCGTGGTCGCCGAGGCTCCGCTTGAACGCCGCCGTCTCGTGCCTGTCGTTCTGCTTCGTACCCGAGCCGTGCGCGTTGATGTAGTCGACGGCGTCGCCGGGCAGCCGGGCGTCGGCGAGCGCGACCCGGATCGCCTCGGCCATCTCCCGCCCGTCGGGCCGCAGGCCGGTCATGTGGAAGGCGTTGGAGCGCGAGGCGAACCCGACCAGCTCGGCGTAGATCTGCGCACCGCGCCGGCGGGCGTGCTCGAGCTCTTCGAGGACGAACATCGCCGAACCCTCGCCGAGAACGAACCCGTCGCGACTGTTGTCGAACGGCCGCGAGGCGTGCGTCGGGTCGTCGTTGCGGGCCGTGGTCGCCTTGATCGCGTCGAAGCAGGCCACAGTGATCGGCGAGATCGGGGCGTCGGTCGCGCCGGCGATCATCACGTCGGCCGAGCCCTCCCGGATCAGCTCCCGGGCGTGGCCGACCGAGTCGAGGCCCGACGTGCAGCCGGTGGAGACCACGGTCGCCGGACCTTCCGCCCCGACCGACCACGCCACCTCGCGGGCGAACGAACTCGGCACCAGATAGTCGTAGAGGTGCGGGGTGGCGTACCGGTGGTCGGTCAGCCATTTCCGACCGCCGTCGCTGACCACGACGTATTCCTCTTCGAGGCTCATCGTGGCCCCGACCGCAGTGCCGACGCTCACGCCGACCCGGGTCGGGTCGGCGACCTCGAAGCCGCTGTCGGCCAGCGCCTCCCTGGTGCAGACCACTGCCATCTGGGCCGCCCGGTCCATCCGGCGGACCTCCTGCGGCGACAGGCCCTCGGCCACCGGGTCGAAATCGGCCTCCGCGGCCACCCGCGACCGGAAGGGGGTGGCGTCGAAGAACGACAGGGTACGGGTGGCCGTGCGGCCAGCGGTCAACAGTTCCCAGAACGCCTTGGTGCCCAGTCCACCGGGGGCGATGACGCCAATCCCGGTGATGACCACCCGACGGTCGGATGTGCTCGTCATGGAAGACCTCCTGGCCGCGATATCCGTGTGAAAGCTAGGGACGGCCGGTCGAACGGCGCTGGAGCGTCGGTCGAGGGCCTGTCACGAGGCCCTGGCGAGCCCTGGGCGCAGTGGCCCGCCGGCGGCCAACACCTCCCGCTGGAGCCGCTGGAGGTCAGGCGAAGGGTCCAGGCCCAACTCCTCACTGAGCACCCGGCGCAGGTGGTGGTACGCCTGCAACGCCTCGCCACGGCGCCCGGAGCGGCTGAGCGCCACGATGAGCTGGCGGTGGAACCACTCGTTGAGCGGGTACGTGCCGACGAGATAGCGCAGCTCGCCGATCAACTCGCGGTGGCGGCCGAGCGTGATGTCGGCCTGGATGCGTAGTTCCAACGCGCGGATCCACTGCTCCTGGAGGTGGATCGCGTGTGCCTCCAACGCCGGCCCGAACGTCACGTTGGCGCCCACCGGCCCCGTCCACATGGCCAGCGCCCGCCGCAGCACCTCGGCGCCCTCCTCGGGCCGGTCCGACTCGATGTGCGAGCGACCCTGGTCGAGCATCGTCTCGAACACCTCGGCGTCGAGCTGGCCCGGCTCCACCCTGAGCAGGTAGCCGCGGGCACGGCTTTCCAGCACGGTCCGGTCCGGGGTCTCTATGCCCTCCTTCGCGAAGAGCTTGCGCAGGTGGTAGATGTAGGTCTGCACTGTGGTGACGGCGCTGCGCGCCGGATCGTCACCCCACAGCTCCCGGATTATCGAGTCGACCAGGACGACCCGATTGGCCCGCATCACCAGCAGCGCCAACACGGTCCGCACCTTCGGCGGCGTCGGCGTACAGATCCGGCCCTCGTGGATCACTTCCAGCGACCCGAGGATCTCGTACCTGACCACAGTGGTCCCCCCATTCCCCATAGCACTCGTCGAGACGTTCTCAAGCTATGGATGAGCGGGGCGTGTCGGAACGACCGCAGGTAGCGACATCGCGGGTTCTTCCGAGGATCGATGCGTGTCGAAAGTTGTACGGCGCGTACCCCTTTGATCGCTCGATGCTTCCTCCAGGCAAGCTCCACCAGCGGCGGGAAGACTCGCCGGGCCCCCACGCCCCTCGGGTTAGGAGTCACACATGTCGCGCCGCCTCTTCACCTCCGAGTCGGTCACCGAAGGTCATCCCGACAAGATCGCCGATCAGATCAGCGACGGGATCCTCGACGCGTTACTGGCCCAGGACCCGCACAGCCGGGTCGCCGTCGAAAGCCTGATCACCACCGGCCAGGTCCACGTCGCCGGCGAGGTCACCACGCAGGCCTACGCCGACATCCCACGCATCGTGCGGGAAACGGTCCTGGGCATCGGGTACGACTCGTCGAAGAAGGGCTTCGACGGCGCCTCCTGCGGCGTCAGCATCTCGATCGGTGCCCAGTCGCCCGACATCGCGCAGGGCGTCGACACGGCGATCGAGCTGCGCGACGGTTCGTCAGGCGGTGGGCTCGACGCCCAGGGTGCCGGTGACCAGGGCATGATGTTCGGCTTCGCCTGCTCGGAGACGCCGGAGCTGATGCCGCTGCCGATCGCGCTGGCCCACCGGCTGGCCCGCCGTCTGGCCGCCGTCCGCAAGGACGGCACGGTGCCCTACCTGCGGCCGGACGGCAAGACCCAGGTCACCGTCGAGTACGACGGCCTACGCCCGGTCCGGCTCGACACCGTAGTGGTCTCCACGCAGCACGCCGCCCACATCTCCCTCGACGAACTGCTCGCCCCCGACATCCGGGACCACGTGATCACGCCGGAGTTGGAGGCGCTCGACCTCGACACCGAGGGTTACCGGCTGTTGGTCAACCCGACGGGTCGGTTCGAGATCGGTGGCCCGATGGGCGACGCCGGCCTGACCGGACGGAAGATCATCGTCGACACCTACGGCGGGTACGCCCGACACGGTGGTGGCGCGTTCTCGGGCAAGGATCCGTCGAAGGTCGACCGCTCGGCGGCGTACGCGATGCGGTGGGTGGCGAAGAACGTGGTCGCCGCCGGCCTGGCCGAGCGGTGTGAGGCGCAGGTGGCCTACGCGATCGGCAAGGCCCACCCGGTGAGCCTCTTCGTGGAGACGTTCGGCACGGAGACGGTGCCGCTCGACCGGATCGAGAAGGCGATCGGTGAGGTCTTCGACCTGCGCCCGGCGGCGATCATCCGCGACCTGGACCTCCTGCGTCCGATCTACCAGCAGACGGCCGCCTACGGCCACTTCGGCCGTGAACTCCCGGACCTGACCTGGGAGCGCACGGACCGCGCCGCCGACCTCAAGGCCGCGTGTTGAGGAACGTCGCCGGTCGTTGAGGAACGTCGCCGGTCGCTAGAACGGCGGGCGGCGCGGGCGTGGCACCAACCGGTCGTGTGGCAGCGTCA
>NZ_JBEZGJ010000308.1:0-4590 GCF_040649965.1 Micromonospora sp. NPDC048843 | reverse complement strand
CAGCAGCTTGACCACCGACTGCTCGTCGTCGCGGGCGGTGGCGATGATGATCGGAACGTCGGTGATGCCGCGCAGCATCCGCAGCGCGTCCGAGCCGTCCAGATCGGGTAGGCCGAGGTCGAGCACCACCAGGTCGGGTGTCTCCGCGGCGACCCGACGCAGGGCGTCCAACGCCGTACCCACGGCGTGCACGGCATGCCCCCGGTCGGTGAGGGACCGCAGCATCGCGCCGCGTACGACGTGATCGTCTTCGACCAGGAGCACGGAGGCCACGACAAGACCGTACTTGGCCTGGCAAGTTGATCGCGTTGCGGCGTGCCTGGCGACCGGGCAAGCTGGTACGACGATGTCGTTCACCCTGTTCGCCGATGCCCGCCTGGCGCTCGCCCGGGACAGCCTCGCCGGTCTCTCCACCGGCGACGCGCTCGGCGCGCAGTACTTCCTGCCGGGGTCGGCGCCCGTGGGTCTCGCCGTCGACGCGCTGCCGCCAGCGCCCTGGGAATGGACAGACGACACCGAGATGGCCTGTTCGGTCCTCGCCCAGTTGGCCGACTCCGGTGGCATCGACCGGGACCGGCTGGCCCTCTCCTTCGCCGAGCGATGCACCGAGCGCCGAGGCTACGGCGCGGGCGCGATGCTGATCCTGGAGCTGATCCGCACCGGCACCCCGTGGCCGCTGGCCGCCGCCTCCGCCTTCGACGGGCAGGGCTCCTGCGGCAACGGCGCGGCGATGCGGGTCGGCCCGCTGGGCGCGTACTTCGCCGACTCGACGGCGCGCGCCGCGGCACAGGCCCGCGCGTCCGCCGAGGTGACGCACGCGCACCCGGAGGGGATCGTCGGCGCGGTCGCCGTCGCCGTCGCCGCCGCGCTGGCCGCCCGAGCCCGTCTCGACGGGCACCGGCCGGCCCCGGAGCGGCTGCTCGCCGGGATCGCCGCCGCGCTCGACCCGGGCACCGAGGTGCACCGGGGCGTACACCGGGCTGCCGGGCTGCTCGGCCGGCCGTTGCCCCGGGTGGTGGAGGCGCTCGGCAACGGCTCCCGGGTGACCGCCCAGGACACCGTCGGGTTCACCCTCTGGGTGGCCGCCACCCACCTCGACGACTATCCGGCGGCCATCGAGACGTGCGTACGGGCCGGCGGGGACGTGGACACCACCGCCGCCATCGCCGGAGCGGTGGTGGCGGCGCACACCGGTGTCGGCACCCCGGGCGGGGTACCCGAAGAGTGGCTGGCCGCCCGCGAGCCGCTACCTCCCTGGCTCCCCTGACCCCCGGGCTGACCACGATCAACTCGGCTTCCTGCAAATCGGGCTGTCCGGGCGGGGCGGGGATGCCGCGGCTTCCGGGAACCCGAGTGGATCACCGCGATGCTGCGGGAACAGCCTGCTGCGCGTCGGTGGGCTGCGGGTCGGCGGGCGTCGGGTCTGGCGTTGCGGTGTCGTTCCCGCGGCCGGTTATCTCGGCCAGCGTCGCGGCCTCGTCCGGGCCGCCGGTCACCTCGGCGAGCGCGGTGGCCTCGCCCGGGTCGCGTCGACGCCACCGGCTGACCAGCCAGCCGATCGCCGCGCCGCCGCCCAGCCCGGCCAGCAGGCCGGCGGCCAGCATCCCGTCGGCGCTGCCCTCGTCGGCACCGCCCGATCGGGCCGGCGGTGCGGCGTCCACACCGTTGTCCGCTGCGACCGGTGCACCGGCCGCCGGACCGGCGTGTCCGCCGTGTGCGGCAGGACCCGCCGCGCCGGGCGCCGCCGGCAGCAGGGTGAGCGCCGGGGCCCGGTGCGGGCCGGTGGCGTCCGCCCACCGGACCACGGTGCCATCGGCGTACGTCTGGACGACCTCGAAGGTGAGTCGCTCGGCCTGCGGCATCGGCCCCATGGAGAGCGCCAGCCGAGCCGGCCCGGGGTCACTCGCACCGACCCGGACCCAGGTCACCGCTGTCGTCACAGTGTTCACCCCGGAGGAGTGGATACCGGCCACCGGCTTGTCCAGGGTGCGGGAGCTGATTCGGGGTGCCCAGCCGTTCACCGACATGGGGTAGACCTCGGCGATCGGCGCGTCGGCCGGCAGCCGGACCTCGATCTGGTTGGTCTTCGTGCCGGCCCGTTCCTCCGGGACGCTGAACTCCAGCCGTACCGCCTCGCCCTGCCGGGCCTCGGTCGGGGTGGTCGTCACGTCCGCGGCGTACGCCGTGCCAGGCCAGAGCAGCAGCCCAGCGGCGGTCACCGCGGTCGCCGCCACGATCCGCCGTCGACGGCCACCGCCGTACGTGCTCGCCATCTCGTGCCCCCATCCGTGTCGACGCGGCCGGCACCGGTTTCCGGCCACACCTTCTAGTTCGGCTGCGAGGCGCGAAAGGTTCAACGTCGGCGGTAAGGAGGTGCCGTTCCCGGCCGGGGGCGGGGCGACCGATAGCATCGGCAGGAGCCGAGGATCGGCACCGTTTCGTACCACTTGGAGGAGTCACCGTGTCAGCACCCCGTACCCCCGCCGTGGCCGACCCCGTCGTCGTCGCCGCCGGGACCACGGCGGCCGACGCGGTGGCCGCGGCCGGACTGCCCGCGAACGGCCCGAAGGCGATCGTCGTGGTCCGCGACCCCGAGGGCCAGCTGCGCGACCTGGACTGGTCGCCGGCCGAGGAGACCGTCGTCGAGCCGGTCAGCCTGGATTCGCCCGACGGGCTCAACGTGCTGCGCCACTCCACCGCGCACGTCCTCGCCCAGGCCGTGCAGGACATCTTCCCCGAGGCCAAGCTGGGCATCGGCCCGCCCATCGAGAACGGCTTCTACTACGACTTCGACGTCGACAAGCCGTTCCAGCCCGATGACCTCAGCAAGCTCGAGAAGCGCATGCAGGAGATCATCAAGTCCGGGCAGCGGTTCCGTCGCCGCCGCTTCGGCAGCCTGGACGAGGCGCGCTCCGAGCTGGCCGACGAGCCGTTCAAGCTGGAGTTGATCGAGGTCAAGGGCGAGGGCCTGGACACCGACGAGGTGATGGAGGTGGGCGGCGGCGAGCTGACCATCTACGACAACCTCGACGCCAAGGAGGACAAGGTCTGCTGGTCGGACCTGTGCCGGGGTCCGCACCTGCCGACCACCCGACTGATCGGCGCGTTCAAGCTGATGCGTTCCGCCGCCGCGTACTGGCGGGGGTCGGAGAAGAACCCCCAACTACAGCGGGTGTACGGCACCGCGTGGCCGACCCGCGACGAGCTCAAGGCGTACCTGAAGCTGTTGGAGGAGGCCGCCCGGCGCGACCACCGCAAGCTCGGCGCTGACCTCGATTTGTTCAGCTTCCCCGACGAGATCGGCTCCGGCCTGGCGGTCTTCCACCCCAAGGGCGGCATCATCCGCCGCGAGATGGAGCACTACTCGCGCCAGCGGCACGAGGCGGCGGGGTACGAGTTCGTCAACACCCCGCACATCACCAAGGCGCAGCTGTTCCAGACCTCCGGTCACCTGCCGTACTACGCGGACACCATGTTCCCGCCCATGCAATTGGAGGGCGCGGACTACTACCTCAAGGCGATGAACTGCCCGATGCACAACCTGATCTTCAGGTCGCGCGGGCGGTCGTACCGGGAGTTGCCGCTGCGGATGTTCGAGTTCGGCACTGTCTACCGGTACGAGAAGTCCGGCGTCGTGCACGGCCTCACCCGGGTCCGTGGCCTGACCCAGGACGACTCGCACATCTACTGCACCCGTGAGCAGATGGCCGGCGAGCTGTCCACGCTGCTCAGCTTCGTGCTCGACCTGCTGCGTGACTACGGCCTGGACGACTTCTACCTGGAGCTGTCGACCCGGGACGACTCGCCCAAGTTCATCGGGGCCGAAGAGGACTGGGCCGAGGCCACCGAGGCGCTGCGGACCGCCGCCGCGACCTCCGGCCTGGACCTGGTGCCCGACCCGGGCGGCGCGGCGTTCTACGGGCCGAAGATCTCCGTGCAGGCCCGCGACGCGATCGGCCGGACCTGGCAGATGTCCACCATCCAGGTCGACTTCAACCAGCCGGAGCGGTTCGGGTTGGAGTACCAGGCCGCCGACGGCAGCCGGCAGCGGCCCGTGATGATCCACCGTGCGCTGTTCGGGTCGATCGAGCGGTTCTTCGGGGTGCTCACCGAGCACTACGCGGGCGCGTTCCCGGCCTGGCTGGCGCCGGTGCAGGTGGTGGGCATCCCGATCCGCGAGGACCACACCGACTACCTGCACGGCTTCGTCGCGGCGCTGCGCGCCGAGGGCATCCGGGCCCAGGTGGACGCGGGTGACGACCGGATGCAGAAGAAGATCCGGACGGCGCAGCAGCAGAAGATCCCGTTCATGGTGATCGCCGGAGACGACGACGTGGCCGCCGGCACGGTCTCCTTCCGCTACCGCGACGGCTCCCAGCGCAACGGGGTGCCGGTCGCCGAGGCGGTGACCCACGTGCTGGACGTGGTCAGCTCACGGACCAACATCGGCCCCTCCGCCGCCGCCGCGGAGTAGCCGGGCGGGCGGCGCGCTTGCCGCATGATCGTGCTCGATCCAGGAAGTAGTGGCCTCCCCGCCCGCCGCAACCGCCGCCGTACCCGCCGACCGCCGCGTCGCTGACCGTCAACCGG
>NZ_JBEZGJ010000307.1:0-4595 GCF_040649965.1 Micromonospora sp. NPDC048843 | reverse complement strand
CCCGTCGCCTGCGGCGGCACCGGCGAAGAGGCCGACGAGTCGGGTGGCAGCAGCGGCGGTTCCCAGAGTGCGAAGGTCACCCCGCCGCGGGGGGAGGCGTCCTCGGTGACCGCCGTCACCGGCAGGCCGGTCAGCCGTCCGGCCGCGGTGGCCGGGTCGCCGGAGGTGGCCGAGGCGAGCACGAACACCGGGGTGGCCCCGAACCGGGCGCACTGCCGACGCAGCCGACGCAGCACGTGCGCGACGTGCGAGCCGAACACGCCCCGGTAGGTGTGGCACTCGTCGATCACCACGTACGCGAGTCGGCGCAGGAAACCGGACCACTGGGCGTGCCCGGGCAGGATGCCGTGGTGCAGCATGTCCGGGTTGGTCAGCACGAACCGGGAGTGCCGGCGGATCCACTCCCGCTCGGTGCGCGGAGTGTCCCCGTCGTAGCAGGCGGGGCGTACCCCCTCCAGCTCCAGCGCGGCGACGGCGCGCAACTGGTCCGCGGCGAGCGCCTTGGTCGGCGCCAGGTAGAGCACTGTGGCCCGGGGGTCGGCGAGCAGTGTGGCCAGGGCGGGCAGTTGGTACGCCAGTGACTTGCCGGAAGCGGTGCCGGTGGCGACGACCACGTGCTGGCCCTCGTACGCCAGGTTGGCCGCCTCGGCCTGGTGCTGCCAGGGCGCGACCACGCCGCGCCCGGTGAACGCCGCGCGTAACTCCGCCGGTGCCCACGACGGCCACGGCGCGGGCACACCGGCGCGGGCCGGCACCCGCTCGACGTGGGTGACCGGGTCGGCGGCGCCCCGGGCGCGTAGCCGGCGCAGCAGGTCGGCCGGCGCTGGCCCGGGGCCGGGACCAGCGGATACGGTGGCCGCGGACGACGACTCCAGGTCGTGGCGCGGCGTGCCGCGCGCGGAGCTGAAGTCGTCGGAGGTCACGCCCTGCACTCTCGCACTGGTGTTCGGAGATGAAAAGTCGGACACCGGGGTAAGGGGAAGCCGCCGCTGGCGTCCGCAGGCCGTCCCGGCGGTAGTGGTTAGATGCCCACGAGAGTTTACGGCTCTGGCGAGGAGGACCGATGGAGCTGTCACTGGCGACCCGCACCGTGGGCGAGCACACGGTGCTCGAGGTCGGTGGTGAGGTGGACGTCTACACCGCGCCCCGGCTCCGTGAGCGACTCCTCGAAGTGATCGACGGTGGCGCCCGTCACGTGGTGGTCGACCTCGGTCGGGTGGACTTCCTCGACTCCACCGGGCTGGGCGTGCTGGTCGGCGCGCTCAAGCGGCTCCGCTCGGCGAGCGGTTCGTTCGCGCTGGTCTGCGACAAGGAGCCGCTGCTCAAGATCTTCCGGATCACCGCGCTGGACCAGGTGTTTCCGCTGCACCCGACGGTCGACGCGGCGATCAGCGCCGACTCGGCGGGCGCCGGCGCGTGATGGCGACAGTCAAGCTCTCCTTCTCGCCCGCTCCGGTGCACGTGCGCACCGCCCGCCTGGTCGGCGTCGCCGTCGCCCGGCGGGCCGGGGTGCGTGAGGACCTGCTGGACGAGGTGCGCCTGGCCATCGGTGAGGCGTGCACGCGCGCGGTGGCCCTGCACCGGCAGTACGGCCTGGCCGACCCGGTGCTGGTGGAGATGTCCGACGGTGGCTCGTACGCAGTGCGGGTGGTGGACCGGGCGCCGATCGAGGCGGGTATCGGTCTGACCGCGCTGCCACCGGACGAGCTGGCCAACGAGGCGCTGACCGATGAGGCGCTGACCACCGGCGTCGGCTTCGCGCTGCTCGCCGGTTTCGTCGAGGACCTCCAGGTGCGCCCGGTCGACGAGGGCATCGGCACCGAGGTGCGGATGGTGTGGCCGGTCGGCCGCTGATCAATTCCGCTGCGTAGGCCGCGTCCCCTGCTGGGGATGCGGCCTTCTTTGCATGGATGGGGCCCTATATCAGATTTCGTTTCATAACACAGCGACGAAGATCATCGCGACACGGTGCCACCTGGGTGTGACCTCCAACACTGCGGAGGGCTACAGTACCCGGGTTGTCAGCAAGTGACCTATCCCGCAGCCAGCGGGTATGGGTGTTCATCGCTGGTCCGCTGGTGGGTTGGCGCGCGCTTGCGAGTCCGCATCCAGGCGTCGGTCAGTGCGTCTCCACTCACCGGCGCGATTGTTCGGTAACAGGAGGACACAGATGTCCGGGACCTTGGCCGCCGACGGCGGCGGGCTTTCCCTTACCGGAAGCAATGTCACCTACGTCGTCATCGCCGCGGTTGTCGCGCTGGTGGCACTCGGTTTCGCTGCCGCCCTGACAAAAACGGTGCTGGCCGCTGGTAAGGGCACCGAGAAAATGCAGGAGATCTCGGGGGCGGTCCAGGAGGGCGCCTCGGCCTACCTGCTCCGTCAATTCCGCACCCTGGCGATCTTCGTCGTCGTCGCCGTCGTGCTGCTCTTCCTGCTTCCGGTGCACGACACCGATGGCAGTGAGCTGGCTGTGAAGATCGGCCGCTCACTCTTCTTCGTAGTGGGCGCCCTGTTCAGCGCGTTCATCGGCGGCGCTGGCATGTGGCTGGCCACCCGCGCCAACCTGCGCGTGGCCGCCGCCGCACGGGAGCGAGTAGGCGGCCGCGAGGCGGCCATGAAGATCGCCTTCCAGACCGGCGGCGTCGTCGGCTTCTTCACCGTCGGCCTCGGCCTCTTCGGTGCGGCGATGGTCGTCCTCGTCTACCGGGGTGACGCGCCCACGGTGCTGGAGGGCTTCGGCTTCGGCGCCGCGCTGCTCGCGATGTTCATGCGCGTCGGCGGCGGCATCTTCACCAAGGCCGCCGACGTCGGCGCCGACCTGGTCGGCAAGGTCGAGCAGGGCATCCCCGAGGACGACCCGCGCAACGCCGCCACCATCGCCGACAACGTGGGCGACAATGTCGGTGACTGCGCCGGCATGGCCGCCGACCTGTTCGAGTCGTACGCGGTGACGCTTGTCGCCGCGCTGATCCTCGGCCGAGCCGCGTTCGGCGAGGAGGGCCTGGTCTTCCCGCTGATCATCTCCACCATCGGTGTGCTGATCGCGATCGTCGGCGTCTTCATCACCCGGCTGCGCGCGTCCGACCGTAACGCCCTGACCGCTATCAACAGGGCCTTCTACCTGTCGGCGGTGCTCTCCGCGGTGTTGGTGGCGATCGCCGCCTACGCGTACCTGCCGGCGACCTTCGGCGAGTTCGACAGTGGCCTCACCGAAGCCGCCGGCAACCCGCGGCTGGTGGCCATCGGCGCGGTAGTGATCGGCATCGTGCTGGCCGCCGCGATCCAGGCGCTGACCGGCTACTTCACCGAGACCAAGCGGCGACCGGTGCAGGACATCGGCAAGAGCTCGCAGACCGGTGCGGCGACAGTGATCCTGGCCGGCATCAGCATCGGCCTGGAGTCGGCTGTCTACTCGGCGCTGCTGATCGGCGCCGGCGTCTTCGGCGCCTTCCTCCTCGGCGGCAGCTCCATCACGCTGTCTCTGTTCGCTGTGGCACTGGCCGGCACCGGCCTGCTCACCACCGTCGGCGTGATCGTCGCGATGGACACCTTCGGGCCGATCTCCGACAACGCCCAGGGCATCGCCGAGATGTCCGGCGACATCGACGAGCACGGCGCTCGCACGCTGACCGAGCTGGACGCGGTCGGCAACACCACCAAGGCGATCACCAAGGGCATCGCGATCGCCACTGCGGTGCTCGCCGCGACCGCGCTGTTCGGCTCGTACACCGACACGCTCAGCAGCGCGTACGCGACGGCTGGCGTGGGCGACGTCGGCAACGAGATCCTCAACGCGCTGAACGTGGCGAACCCGCGCAACCTGGTCGGCCTGATCATCGGCGCGGCTGTGGTCTTCCTCTTCTCCGGGCTGGCCATCAACGCGGTGTCCCGCTCGGCCGGTGCCGTGGTGATGGAGGTCCGTCGGCAGTTCCGTGAGCTGCCCGGCATCATGGACGGCACCCAGCGCCCGGAGTACGGCAAGGTCGTCGACATCTGCACCCGGGACGCGCAGCGCGAGCTGATGACCCCCGGCCTGCTCGCCATCCTGGCGCCGATCGCTGTCGGCTTCGGCCTCGGGCCCGGCGCGCTCGCGGCGTACCTGGCCGGTGCGATCGGTGCCGGCACCCTGATGGCGGTGTTCCTGTCCAACTCCGGTGGGGCCTGGGACAACGCCAAGAAGCTGGTCGAGGACGGCGCGTACGGGGGCAAGGGCTCCGAGGCGCACGCCGCCACTGTCATCGGCGACACCGTCGGCGACCCGTTCAAGGACACCGCCGGCCCGGCGATCAACCCGCTGATCAAGGTGATGAACCTGGTCTCGCTGCTGATCGCGCCCGCCGTGGTGGCCTGGAGCGTCGGCGACGAGCGCAACGTCGGCCTGCGGGTCGGCATCGCGCTGGTCGCGACGCTGATCATCGTGGCGTCGGTGGTGTTCAGCAAGCGCAAGGGCATCGCGATGTCCGACTCGGACGCCGATGGCAACACCGGCGCGGGCAGCACCGATCACCGCCCGGAGACAGTGAACGCCTGATCCACCAACGGCCCGGGGTCCCCGGTCGACGGTCACCCGCGCCGCCGCCCGCCTGCACGTCGTC
>NZ_JBEZGJ010000306.1:0-4635 GCF_040649965.1 Micromonospora sp. NPDC048843 | reverse complement strand
GCCGTAAACTCTCGTGGGCATCTAACCACTACCGCCGGGACGGCCTGCGGACGCCAGCGGGGCCTGTGCCGCGCGGACGCTGGCGGCGTAGTGCCGGTTGCCGTCCCCGGCGCGCTGCACGATCTGCACTGCCGTCGCGCCCTGCGCGGTCAGGTCGTCGAGCTGCGCGCCGCTGAGCACCAGGTCGGCGATGATCCGGCCGTCCCGCCCCCGGGGCCGGTTGGCCAGGTCCGCGCCGGTGGCGACGAGCCGGTCCAGCTGGGCCTGATCGCGGAGCTGGACTCGGACCACAGCGGTTTCGGTGGCGCTCAGAGCGATCGGTGCGGCCGGGTCGGCTGGTGCGGCCGCTCCGGAAGTGGGATGGGACAACACTGCGCTGAACAGGATCACTGTGGTGGCGGCAGCTGTCCACCGTCGTCGGACGATCATGTGCCCTCCTGTGACGGACGTCGATGTGCTTGGTCCTTACACCAGTGCACAGATCGACACCTGTCAAGGTTCCCTCCGCGCCTTCCCGGCGTTGATCCCGTGACATGTCCGCGAGATCCGGAGCAACCCCCTGGTGCAGACCCCGCGTGACTAACTCGAAACGGGGATCGGAGGCCTGAATGAGCGATCGCGACGAGGCGTTCGCCGAGTACTTCGCGGCACGGTCCGGTGCCATGCGCGGCACCGCGTACCTGCTGTGCGGCGACTGGCACCGTGCCGAAGACCTGGTCCAGACCACGTTCGTCAAGCTCTACCGGGTCTGGAACCGGATCTCCCGGCACGAGGTGCTCGACAGCTATGTACGCCGGATCCTGATCCGGACCTTCCTCGACGAGCGCCGCCGCGGCTGGTGGCGGCGTGAACGGGTGGGTGGGGAGGACGCCGAACAGGCGGCCCCGCCCGACTCGCCGGAGAGCCGACTGGTGCTGCTGCAGGCGCTGACCCGGGTGGCACCGCGTCAGCGGGCAGTGCTGGTTCTGCGGTACTGGGAGGACCTGTCGATTGAGGACGTCGCGGCGCTGCTGGAGTGTTCTCCAGGGACGGTGAAGAGCCAGGCGGCACGCGGGCTCGACACCTTGCGCGGCCTCCTGACACCCACCTACAGCGGGATCGAGATGGGGGAGCGATGAACGAGCAGGAGTTGCGCGAGGGGCTGCGCAGCGAGATGGCGGGGACGACCCCGCCACCACCATTGAGTACGACGGCCGCGCTCGGCGCGGCACGCAGGACGCACTTCCGTCGACGCGCGCTGTGGGCGTCCCTCGGATCGGCGGCTGTCGTGCTGGCCGTCACCGGCTTCGCGGCCGTCGCCACCCCGGACGGCCACGTCTACCAACCGGCGGGCCAGGGGCCACTGGCTTCTCCGGACACCAAGGAGCCGTGGCCGACCGGGCCGGACGGGCAACCGCAGGAGGACCGGACCGCCCGTGCCGGGTCCAAGCACGACCAGGGGGTTCACCTGCTCACTGAGGCCGTCTCGGTCGTGCCCGCCGGTTTCACCGCGCCGGAGGATCCGCCGGGCCGGTCCGCAGAACAGCGGACGCTGCGGACCCACCAGGCGCAGTTCGAGGCCAAGGTGGACGGCGTCGACGTGTGGAGTTACTCGTCCTCGGTGGCGGTGGCGCAGGGCAAGGGCACCGGTCGCGTGATCGTCGAGGCGTACGACGCCGGCAACCAGCTGCCGATGGAACCGTGCAACCTGGCCCAGGCATTCTGGGGCATGCGGGGCGAGTGTCAGGTCGAGACCGTCGGAGCCGTGCGGGTCGGCGTCGTGGTCCGACCGAGCGGCGACGATCGGCTCGACCAGTGGTCGGCGTACCGGCACCCGGACGGCGTGGTGGTCTTCGTGGCACAGGGCGTACGGCTGGACGAAGGTCGGCCGGCGTTGACGAAGCTGCCGTTCTCCGTGCCGCAGTTGGCGGCTCTCGCCGTGGACGATCGGTTCCATCTGAAGTGACACGGCGACTCGGCCTCGCCGAGTGGGTCCAGGTGCCGGCACCGTGCCGTTCACCTGGGCCTTGCCGTTCTCTCAGCGGCGCGCTGTGAGGGGCACGAGGATGAGGAGGGCAATGCCGAGCGTGGCGGCGCCGACAGCCCACCACCAGAAGAATCCCGAGAAGACCGAGGCGATCAGGAGCCCCACGCCGAGACCGGCCAGCAGGCCGAGTGCGAACAGGGCCCGTGGGGTCAGGGCGAGGTACGGCAGGCGTCGTACCACCAGCACCTCCAGCCAGGTACCACCTACCGCCAGCAGCGCTGCGCCCACGCCGTCGACGGCGGACAGCCCGTGACCCTCGCTGACGGGCACGAGAACGCGGCCCTCATCACCGGCGGGGACGAAGAGGACGAGCACGCCAACGACGATGAGCAGGGCGGCAGCGCCGACCTGCCGGCGCGGGGCGCCCTCGCCAACGGCTGACATCGCTACAGTCTCGGCCATCCGCCATCGTCCGCGCAGCGGCCGTATCGGCAAACATCGAACTCCCGGCGCCCGGCTGGTCGCCTGTCAGCGCCATTCAGCAGATGTCGTTGTGCAGCCGCTGGTCGTCGAGCGCCGGCTCGCGGATCGCACAGGCACAGGCCGCCCACTAAAATGCCCTCCGACCTGGGCCGGAGGGCGTTGGAGCGGGCGACGAGAATCGAACTCGCGTAGTCAGTTTGGAAGACTGAAGCTCTACCATTGAGCTACGCCCGCGTGCTTCCCGCCGAAACGGGACGCGCCCACAGCGTACCCAATGTCGAGGCCCGACGCGTAACCGCGTCACCGCCCCGCGGTGCCGCGCCGTCCGCGACCCGGCGGCCCAAGATCCGCACAGCATCCGGGATGTAGTGGCCTCGCCGCGCGAGGAGGCCACTAGATCCGTGAAGTTGTGCGGATCTTGGGATCGCCCTGCGGATCGTGGCGGCACGTGGGCGGAGCGGAATGGTAATTTTCGGGTGATGTGTCCGGGTGGGGGATGCCCCGGCACCGACTGAGGCGTGGCGACGGCATAGACTGCACGTCGCCACGGGGTGTGGCGCAGCTTGGTAGCGCACTCGCTTTGGGAGCGAGGGGCCGTGGGTTCAAATCCCGCCACCCCGACTGTCGTCCGCGGCCGGGCCGCCCCGGGTGCCGCCCAGTGCGGTCCCCGGGCGATGCCGGAGCGTCAGGCCGGCTCGCCTACACTCGATGGGCTGAATCACGCCCAGACTCAACTGAGATCCGTCAAGGAGTACGCCTGTGAAGAGCACCGTCGAGACTCTGAGCCCGACGCGCGTGCGGCTCGCCATCGAGGTGCCGTTCGTCGAGCTCGAGCCGAGCCTCAAGAAGGCGTACCGGGAGATCGGTTCGCAGGTCCAGGTTCCGGGCTTCCGCCGGGGCAAGGTGCCGACCGCGGTGATCGACCAGCGGGTGGGCCGGGGCACCGTCCTCAACGAGGCGGTCCAGGAGGCCATCCCGGAGAACATCCTCGCCGCGGTGCGCGAGCACGACCTGAAGACGCTGGGGCGCCCGGAGGTCGAGATCACCGAGTTCAACGACGGTGACTCGCTGAACTTCACGGCCGAGGTCGACGTCCGCCCGGAGATCACCATCCCGGACGCGAGCACCATCGAGGTGACCGTCGACGAGCTGCAGATCGACGAGAGCGAGATCGACGAGCAGGTGAAGAACCTGCGGGAGCGTTTCGCGACCCTCAAGACCGTCGAGCGGGCCGCCGCCGAGGGCGACTACGTCCAGATCGACCTGAACGCCACCGTCGACGGCGAGGACGTGCCGGGCGGCCAGGCCAGCAACATCTCCCACGAGGTGGGCAGCAAGCAGCTCCTGCCGGGCCTCGACGAGGCAGTGGTCGGCCTCGCCGCCGGTGACGACACCACCTTCACCACCCAGCTGGTCGGCGGCGACTTCGCCGGTCGGGACGCCGACGTGGCGGTGACCGTGCGCACGGTCAAGGAGAAGGAGCTGCCGGAGCTCAACGACGAGTTCGCCCAGATGGCGAGCGAGTTCGACACGATCGAGGAGCTGCGCGGCGACCTGCGGGCGCGGGTCACCCAGGGCAAGCAGGTCGAGCAGATCTACGCCGCTCGGGACAAGGCCCTGGCCCAGCTGGTCGAGGCCGCCGACATCCCGGCCCCGGAGGGTGTCGTCCGCGAGGAGGTCGAGAGCCGCAAGCAGGCGATGGTCGACCAGCTGGAGCGGATCGGCGCCTCGATGGAGGAGTACCTCGCGGCCGAGGACAAGACCGAGGAGCAGATCGACGCCGAGCTGACCGAGGCGGCCACCGAGGGCGTCAAGGTCCAGCTCCTGCTGGACACGCTCGCCGACGCGGAGGACGTGCAGGTCTCCGACGACGAGTTCGGGCACGAGATCGTGCACCGGGCGCAGCGTGCCGGGATGGCCCCGCAGCAGTACTACGACCAGCTGGTGCGCTCCGGCGCGGCCGCCGCGGTCTTCGGCGACGTGCGCCGGGGCAAGGCGCTCGCGGCCGTCATGGAGAAGATCACGATCAAGGACTCGGCAGGCAACGGGATCACCCTCGACGCGCTGCGCGCCGCCAACGAGGCGGAGCACAACCACGACCACTGATCGTCGGGTGCGGCCGCCGTCCGCCGCTCTCCAGACGATCTCCCGGCCATGCCGGTCGCTGGTAGCGGTGACGCCCTCCA
>NZ_JBEZGJ010000305.1:0-4755 GCF_040649965.1 Micromonospora sp. NPDC048843 | reverse complement strand
TCCGGGCAGACCCGGTCGGACCACATGTACGCCCGGGCGGTAAGCACTGCCGGGTACGCCCGGGCGGTAAGCACTGCCGGGTACGCCCGGAAGCCCGCGCCGCGGGTACCCGACACAGCTGCGCTGAGAGCGAACACTGCCCCGACCGGGACTCTGCCGCCCCGCACAGCGGTTAGTGTCGGGAAAGACGGTACGGAGAGCGAAGGGCTGCCATGACCGACATGCACATCCCCAAGAAGTCGCTCCGGGCGATTGACGCGCGCGGTGGCGACTCCATTGGCAACCTCGACGACTCGGTCTACAACCGGTTGCTCAAGGAACGCATCATCTTCCTGGGCAGTGAGGTGACCGACCAGGTCGCCAACCGCATCTGCGCGCAGCTGCTGCTGCTCGCCGCGGAGGACCCGGACCGCGACATCAACCTGTGGATCAACTCGCCGGGTGGCTCGGTCTACTCCGGCATGGCGATCTACGACACCATGCAGTTCATCGACAACGACGTGTCGACCGTGGCGATGGGCATGGCTGCCTCGATGGGTCAGCTGCTGCTCTGCGCGGGCACCAAGGGCAAGCGGTACGCCCTGCCCCACGCACGGATCATGATGCACCAGCCGTCCGGTGGTCTGGGCGGCACGGCGTCCGACATCGCCATCCAGGCGGAGCAGATGCTCTACACGAAGCGGATGTTCCAGGAGCGGGTCGCGCACCACACCGGCCAGAGCCAGTCGCAGATCGAGGCCGACTCGGACCGGGACCGTTGGTTCACCGCCCAGGAGGCCATGGACTACGGCTTCATCGACAAGGTGATCATCGGAGCCGCACAGGTTCCGGATGGCGCCGGGACCCTGAGCTGAGGAGCTGACGATGACCGATCTGAGCCTGCCGCCCCAGTTCGCGGCCGTGCACAACCGCTACGTGCTGCCGTCGTTCGTCGAGCGCACGTCGTACGGGGTCAAGGAGTCGAACCCGTACAACAAGCTCTTCGAGGACCGGATCATCTTCCTCGGCGTCCAGGTGGACGACGCGTCGGCCAACGACGTGATGGCCCAGCTGCTGACGCTCGAGGGCACCGACCCGGACCGCGACATCATCATGTACATCAACTCGCCGGGTGGTTCGTTCACCGCCATGACGGCGATCTACGACACCATGCAGTACGTCCGTCCGGACATCTCGACGGTCTGCCTCGGGCAGGCGGCGAGCGCGGCGGCGGTGTTGCTCTCGGCGGGCACCCCGGGTAAGCGGATGGCCCTGCCGAACTCGCGGATCATCATCCACCAGCCGGCCACCGAGGGCGGCTACGGGCAGGGCTCGGACATCGAGATCCAGGCCCGGGAGATCCTGCGGATGCGTACGCAGCTGGAGGACATGCTGTCCCGCCACTGCAACCGCCCGATCGAGCAGGTTCGCAAGGACATCGACCGTGACAAGATCATGACGGCCGAGGAGTCCAAGGAGTACGGGCTGGTCGACACGATCCTGACCAGCCGCAAGAAGGGTCTGCTGGCGGCCAACGCCGCCCGCTGAGCTGTACCGGGTCAGAGGTTGGCCGGGGCTCCGTTCCCGGCCGACCTCTGACACACCCGTTTTGGGGGTCGGAGAATGCCCCGCCAGCGGGTAACGTCGGGTCCGTACCGCTTCGCCGGTTGGGCCGGCGGCGCGAACTAAGCCGGGCGGCGCGCAACGTCCGCAGGTCAGGGCCGGGTCTCCGGCCGATGAGTGCAGGGAGAACGTAGGTGGCACGGATCGGTGACGGCGGCGACCTACTGAAATGCTCCTTCTGCGGCAAGTCGCAGAAGCAGGTCAAGAAGCTCATCGCGGGCCCAGGGGTCTACATCTGCGACGAGTGCATCGATCTCTGCAACGAGATCATCGAAGAGGAGCTGGCCGAGTCCGGCGAGGTGAAGTGGGAAGAGCTTCCCAAGCCGATGGAGATCTGCCAGTTCCTCGACACCTACGTCGTGGGTCAGGATCAGGCCAAGAAGGCGCTCGCCGTAGCGGTCTACAACCACTACAAGCGGATCCAGGCCGAGGCCGCTAATGCGCCGGGCTCCGGCAGTGACGCCGTCGAGCTGGCCAAGTCCAACATCCTGCTGCTCGGCCCGACCGGGTGCGGCAAGACCCACCTGGCACAGACCCTCGCCCGGATGTTGAACGTCCCGTTCGCCATCGCCGACGCCACAGCGCTGACCGAGGCGGGCTACGTCGGCGAGGACGTGGAGAACATCCTCCTCAAGCTGATCCAGGCCGCCGACTACGACATCAAGCGCGCCGAGACCGGCATCATCTACATCGACGAGGTCGACAAGATCGCCCGCAAGTCGGAGAACCCGTCGATCACCCGGGACGTCTCCGGCGAGGGTGTGCAGCAGGCCCTGCTCAAGATGCTCGAGGGCACTGTGGCCAACGTGCCGCCGCAGGGTGGCCGTAAGCACCCACACCAGGAGTTCATCCAGATCGACACCACCAACGTGCTGTTCATCTGTGGTGGCGCCTTCGCCGGGCTCGACCAGATCATCGAGTCCCGCACCGGGCAGGGCGGCACCGGCTTCGGCGCCCGGCTCCGGTCGGTCTCCGATCGGTCGACCGACGACATCTTCAGCCAGGTCATGCCGGAAGACATGCTCAAGTTCGGGCTGATCCCCGAGTTCGTCGGCCGGCTGCCGGTGATCACCAACGTCCGCAGCCTGGATCGCAGCGCCCTCGTTCGGATCCTCACCGAGCCGCGCAACGCACTGGTCCGGCAGTACCAGCGCCTGTTCGAGCTGGATGGTGTCGAGCTCGAGTTCGACGAGCCGGCGTTGGAAGCCATCGCCGATCAGGCGATGCTGCGGGGCACCGGTGCTCGTGGTCTGCGAGCCATCATCGAGGAGGTTCTGCTCTCCGCGATGTACGAGGTGCCGAGCAACCCCGACGCCGCCCGCGTGCTGATCACCCGCGAGGTCGTCCTGGAGAACGTCAACCCGACGATCGTGCCGCGTGAGTTCACCGGGCGCCGGGCTCGGCGCGACCGCGAAGAGAAGTCCGCCTGATCCTTCCCGCATCACGCCGGCCGTTCGATCCTGAGCGGCCGGCGTGATCGTGTTCGGCGCCGTCCGCCAGTGACCACCACCCGTGCGGGCCAGACTGTTGACGCTGTCCGTCAGCGGCCCTCCAGCCGTACCCTTTGCTCATGCGTGTCGCCGTCTGCCAGTTGAACGCCCGGGACGACCGTAAGGCCAATCTGGCGGCCGCGGAGGCCCTACTGGAGCGCGCCGCCGCCGGCGGCGCGGATCTCGCCGTCCTCCCGGAGTACGTCGACTACCTGGGTCCTGCGGCTGGGTTGCCCGAACCGGAGCCGGTCGACGGTGAGGTGGGCAGCTTCTTCGCCGGGGTCGCCAGGCGGCTCGGGATCTGGTTGGTGGCCGGCTCGTTCCACGAGGCCGGCCCGGACCGGGACCACACCTGGAACACCTCGCTGGTCTTCGACCGTTCCGGCAGCCTGGCCGCGACCTATCGCAAGATCCACCTGTACGACGTGGAGATCCCCGGTCGGGTCTCCTACCGGGAGTCGGCGAGCGTCGCGCCCGGGGCCCAACCGGTGGTGGTCGACGTCGAGGGGCTCCGGGTCGGCCTGTCGATCTGCTACGACCTGCGCTTCCCGGAGCTGTACCGGCTACTCGCGTCCGATGGCGGCGCGCAGCTGCTGGTAGTTCCGGCCGCCTTCATGATGCACACCGGCCGGGACCACTGGGAGGTCCTGCTGCGGGCCAGGGCTATCGAGAACCAGTGTTTCGTGGCTGCGGCCGCTCAGACCGGCGACCATGAGCCAGGTCGCACCTGCTTCGGGCGCAGCATGGTGGTCGACCCGTGGGGGACTGTCATCGGTCAGGTGCCGGACGGCCCGGGGGTCTCCGTCGTCGACCTGGACCTGGAGCGGCTCGACACGATCCGCGCCGAACTGCCCAGCCTGGCCAACCGCCGGCTCTGAGCTGCCCTGCGCGCCGGCTGGGAGACCCTCAGCCCTCCAGCAGGACGCCGATCACCGCGAACCCGGCGATGGCCGCTGCGGTGACCAGCAGCGCCGTGGTCATCCGGGACCTGCCCCGTCGGGCCAGCCGTCCCACCGAGAGCACAAGTACGACAAGCACGACCGCACCGATCACCACCTGCCAGAACGGCCCGATGAGGCCGAGCAGCGCCTCCTCGGCGAACACCCTGGCACCGTGCCCGGACTCATCCATGACTGACACTCTGGCACGTCGAGGTGGCCCGCGTCCTCGGCTGAGCCGGGGAGGCGGGGTGCTCGCGTCCTTGGTGCCGGCGAGGGCCGGCGAGGGCTCTTCGTCCGAACCAGTGATGAACCCTGATTTGCCTTCTCCGGGCCGTCCGCGTAACTTTCTCTCTGCACGGGGGAGGCCGGACAAACCGGCCGAGAACGGGCGCCAGGCTCGTGGCGGGAACGCCGAGCGAGACTGAGGATCGGGCGGTGCGGAACACTCCGGAAACGGGGTTGCGAACGCGAAGCCGACCGGGTAGAGTTTCGAAGCCGGCAGGAGCCGGGCGGAGAGCCGCGAAGCGGCGATCGGCCGGTCTGCGGCTTCCCACGACAGAAACGAACGTCGGCAACGACGTGCGTCATCGTGGACTCGAGCAAGCAAGACCACCCGCATTATCGGGTTGAAGCAATGACGAACCGCGAAATATCGGTTTGACACGGCGGAAACGAGCGGGTAACGTAGTAAAAGTGCCTGGCGCTGAAAGCGCCGGGTGCGA
>NZ_JBEZGJ010000304.1:0-4898 GCF_040649965.1 Micromonospora sp. NPDC048843 | reverse complement strand
CCCGCTCGCACTGGGACTGGCGGCGGTCGCGCTGCTCGCCACGCTCGCCCGCGCGGTCACGATCACCGCTCTCGCCCGCGCCGGCTGGTGGTTCGCCGCGGAGAAGGTCCTCATCGCGGCCCCACTGTCGCTCGCGGCGGTGGGCGTCGCCGGTCCGCGGTTGCTGCGGGCCCTGGGTGACATCCGGGCCGTCGCGGTTCCGCTGCTCTTCGCCGGGTACGCCACGAGCAGCGCCCTGCTCGTGACGATCCTGCACGGCTACCCGGCGTCGGCCGGGGCGGGGCTGCTCGCGGTCGCCGGGGTCGTGACGGCGACGGTGATCTCGGCGCGTGCGCTCGGTGCGCGCCCGTCCCGGACGGCGTCCCGGGTGGCCCTCGTGGTGGCGGTCGCGGCGCTGCTGAGCGGAACCGGGCTGACCGTCGTCCCGGGCACCGCGCCCGCCGTACCGCATGAGCACGCCCATCCGGCGGCCCGGATCGCCGACGAACCCACCCGGCGGTTCACACTGACCGCCGCAACCGCCACTGTGGACGCGGGCGGCCGGGACGTCGACGCGTGGGCGTTCAACGGGCAGGTTCCCGGGCCGGAGCTGACCGCCGCCGTCGGCGACGTCCTGGAGGTGACGCTGCGCAACCGGGACATCGGGCGCGGGGTCACCCTGCACTGGCACGGGTACGACGTGCCGAACGATCAGGACGGGGTTCCCGGGGTGACGCAGGCGCCGGTGCGGCCCGGCCAGGAGTTCGTCTACCGGTTCCGCGCCGACCAGGCCGGAACGTACTGGTACCACACGCACTCGGCCTCGGATGTCGGTGTGCGGATGGGTCTCTACGGGGTGCTGGTGGTGCGACCGGGCCCGGTGACCCGCCTCGACGTCACAGTGCCGGTGCACACCCTGGCGGGCCGTCCGTTGCCCGCGCCGAGAGTGGAGCAGGTCGAGGCCGGCGTGCCGGTGCGGTTGCGGCTGATCAACACCGACAGCACGACGCACCGGTACGCACTGGCCGGGACCGCGTTCCGGGTGGCCGCCATCGACGGCGTCGACCTGCGCGGCCCGACGCCGCTGGTGGACACCGCAGTGCTGGTCCCGGCCGGGGGCCGCTACGACCTGGTCTTCGACGCGCCGGCGACTCCGGTGGCGCTGTTCGTCGACGGGCGGGCGGTCTACTCGACCGGCCCGGTGTCGACGGCGACCGGCGCCTGGCCGGTGCTCGATCCGCTCGGCTACGGCGCTACCGCTCCGGTGCCCTGGCCCCGGTTCGACAAGACGTTCACCCTCGTCCTCGATCGCGGCCTCGACCTGCGCGGACTGCTGCCACGGTACGCCCACACCGTCAACGGCGCGGCCGACCCGGACATCCCGCCGCAGGTCGTACGCCTCGGCGACGTCGTACGGTTCACGATCGTCAACCGGTCGCAGATCGTGCACCCGTGGCACCTGCACGGCCACCACGTCCTGGTGCTGGCCCGCGATGGCGAGCCGGGGGCCGGAAGCCCGCTGTGGCTGGACTCGTTCGACGTCCGTCCGGGCGAGGTGTGGGAGGTGGCGTTCCGGGCCGACAACCCCGGGATGTGGGCCAATCACTGCCACAACCTGGCGCACGCCGATGCCGGGATGACGTTGCATCTCATGTACTCGTGATCGCGAAGGCCTGTAGTTTTCTGTCATGACTGAGGACACCTTCCGTTCGGTGGCGATCGAGCGCACCAGCCTGGGCAACTACGTCGTGCGAAACTCCCGTGGCGGGTCGGTGTCGTTGGGCACGGGCGAGGACGGCAGTTTCACGCCGGTGGAGTTGCTGCTGGCTGCCATCGGCGGTTGCACAGCCGTGGACGTGGACCACATCACCAGTCGTCGTGCGGAGCCGACCGGGTTCGCCGTCGCCGTCACCGGCGACAAGATCCGCGACGAGGCCGGCGGAAACCGGATGCGGAACCTGCGGGTCGAGTTCACAGTGACGTTCCCCGAGGGTGCGGAGGGCGACGCGGCCCGTGCGGCGCTGCCCCGGTCGTTGCAGCAGTCGCATGATCGGTTGTGCACTGTCTCCCGTACCGTCGAGCTCGGCACTCCGGTCGCGATCGCCGAGGGCCCCGGGCCCACCGGAGACTGATCGGCGCTGAGCACCGCTACTCAGGCCCCTGCGGTTCGTTCGTGTGAGGGTGACGGTATGCGTCGACTACTGATGCCACTGCTGGTCGTCCTCACCGTGGTGGTGGCCTGTGCCGACCCGAACGCCCAGCCGGGTCGCTCGGACCCGACGGTCGCGAAGGCGGCGCCCACCGAGCTGCTCGCGGACGGCAGCGCGCCCTGGGCCGACCTGAAGATCACCAGCGAGGACCTCAACGGCCGCCCCGCCGCGCCGAGAACGCCGGCCGCCGGCAGTGAACCGTGCCGGGCAGAGCAGCTGACCGGCCGGCTCACCACCTGGACGCGGCCCGGCACCGGCGGTGAGACGCCTCGGGGTTTCGACGCCGCCATCGGCAAGCTCATCGGCGAAGTGGACGTGCGGAACTCGTCGACGGAAGAGTGCACCCTTCAGGGCGAGGTGCCCACGACAATGCTCGCCGGTGGCCGTGAGATCCCGATGCTCTACACCCACGACATCGACGAGGAGGGCCGCACCCGGGTGGTCGCCGTGCCCGCCGGCGGCAGCGCCAGCCTGCGCCTGGACTGGTCCGGGCCGTTCTGTCAGCCCGTGAAGGGGTCGTTGGAGCTCGCGATCGAGTTGCCGCACGACGGCGGCAGGTTGCGCGCACCGGTCACCGTCGACAAGCGTCCAGGCTGTCCGCAGGGGGAGGGGGTCCACCCCCGCGCGAGGGGGACGCTGTCCGCGAGCGGGTTCACCGAGCCGGTGACGGTGTCGAAGCCCCCGTCCTCGCCGCTCGATAAGCTCACCGTCGCTGTTCAGGGGCCGACGACCGCCGCCGCCGGGTCGCGGCTCTCCTTCCGGGTGACGCTGGGCAACCCGACCGGCGGCCCCCTCGAGCTGGACCCTTGCCCGGGCTACCTGATGGAACGGTTCTCTCTCGGCGACGCGACGAACGACGCCGTGAACTCGGCCCAGTTGTACCGGCTGAACTGCCGCGCGCTCACGCAGATCCCCGCCGGCGGCAGTGCCGTGTTCGAAATGGTCGCCGAGGTGCCGGCCTCGATGCGGGCCGGGCGCGAGCTGAGCGTGACGTGGAAGCTCTATCTGCCGCACTACGTGCAGCGGAGCAACCAGTTCGGTGTCCTCACCGTCACCATCGCCTGAGGAAGATCGCTGCCGTCCAGCCGCACCGGCAAAGTCGACGTAGGTGAGAACGAGGGATAGATGCTGTTGAGGGTATGGGAGCGCTCCCGTAACATACCTGACGCGGCCTGTTAACGCTCACAATCGGTCACCACGCAGCGACCGCCATCAATGTATAGGCCGCCGTCCCGCGAGGAGGGTGCTATATGACCAGATCCAGAGCCACCAATGTCGGTCTGGTTGCGGCCGGCGTCGGCTTACTGGTGTCGTCGACAGTTGTCGCGGCGCTGCCGGCCGGTGCCGCGGCCGAGGGTTGTTCGGTGAACTACGCCGTGTCGTCGCAGTGGCAGGGCGGCTTCGGCGCCAACGTGGCGATCACGAACCTCGGTGACCCGTTGAGCAGTTGGACGCTGACCTGGTCGTACGGCGCCGGGCAGACGGTGACGCAGGCCTGGAACACGTCGCTGACGCAGAGCGGGTCGGCGGTGACGGCGAAGAACGTGAGCTACAACGCCGCGGTTCCGACCAGCGGCACTGTGTCGTTCGGGTTCAACGGGTCGTGGACGAGCAGCAATCCAGCACCGACGAGCTTCGCCCTGAACGGTGTCACCTGCACCGGTGGCACGACGCCGACCGACCCGCCGACCGATCCACCGACCGACCCGCCGACCGACCCGCCGACCGACCCGCCGACCGATCCGCCGACGTGCAACCTTCCGTCGACGTACCGGTGGTCCTCGACGGGAGCGCTGGCGCAGCCGAAGTCCGGCTGGGTGTCGCTCAAGGACTTCACCGTCGCCCCGTACAACGGCCAGCAACTCGTCTACGCCACCACCCACGACAACGGCACCCGGTGGGGCTCGATGAACTTCGGCCTCTTCACGAACTACTCGCAGATGGCCTCGGCCAGCCAGAACGCGATGAACAACGCGACAGTCGCGCCGTCGCTGTTCTACTTCGCGCCGAAGAACATCTGGGTGCTCGCCTACCAGTGGGGTGGACCCGCGTTCTCGTACCGGACCTCGACCAACCCGACCAACCCGAACGGCTGGTCGGCGGCGCAGACGCTGTTCAGCGGAAGCATCACCGGTTCGGGCACCGGCCCGATCGACCAGGCGGTCATCGGTGACGACCAGAACATGTACCTGTTCTTCGCCGGTGACAACGGCAAGATCTACCGGGCCAGCATGCCGATCGGCAACTTCCCGGGCAGCTTCGGCTCCAACTACACGACCATCATGAGCGACACCACCAACAACCTCTTCGAGGCCGTTCAGGTCTACAAGCTCAAGGGTCAGACCCGTTATCTCATGATCGTCGAGGCGATCGGTTCGCAGGGTCGCTACTTCCGCTCGTTCACTGCCACCAGCCTGGGCGGCTCCTGGACGCCGCAGGCCACCAGCGAGAGCAACCCGTTCGCCGGCAAGGCCAACAGCGGTGCCACCTGGACCAACGACATCAGCCACGGCGAGCTGCTGCGCACCAACGCCGACCAGACCATGACCGTCGACCCCTGCAACCTGCAACTGCTCTACCAGGGTCGTTCCCCCAGCTCCGGCGGCGACTACGGCCTTCTGCCGTACCGGCCGGGTCTGCTGACCCTGCAACGCCCGGTCTGATCACGCTCCACCGACCCGCGACGGGCGGGCTCGGCGTCACGCCGAG
>NZ_JBEZGJ010000303.1:0-5017 GCF_040649965.1 Micromonospora sp. NPDC048843 | reverse complement strand
CCGCCTCGATTCCGCCGAGCCGCTTCCACGCGAGGTAGGTCTTTGTCAGCGCCGTCTGGAGCAGATCCTCGGCCGGGGCCCCGGCCTCCGACGAAGGGAGACCGGGGCAGCGCCGCGTTTCGCGTACGTCAGCTGCAGCCGCTGGTGGAGCCGCAGCCCTCACAGACGTAGCAGCTACCGGCGGGGCGCATCTTCGTACCGCAGGTGAAGCAGAGCGGCGCGTCGGCGGCCTTGCCGATCACGGCCTCCAGCAGTTCGGTGCTGGAACCCACGCTCGGAGCCGGCTTGGCGGCGGCCACGTCGGCCATCTCCTGGGCCGGCTGGGCGACGGCCTCCGGCTTGGCCGGGGTCTCCACCGGCGCGGACGACGCCATCGCGGTGAGCTCGGCGCCGGTGACGCCGGCAGCCTCCGCGTCGGCCTCGGCCCGCAGCTGCGCGGCTCGCTCCGTGGCGGTGAAGATGCCCAGCTCGGCGCGGCGCTCGTAGGGCAGGAAGTCCAGCGCCAGGCGACGGAAGATGTAGTCCATCACCGAGGCCGCCATCCGCACGTCCGGGTCGTCGGTCATGCCGGCCGGCTCGAAGCGCATGTTGGTGAACTTGCTGACGAACGTCTCCAGCGGCACGCCGTACTGGAGGCCGATGCTGATGGCCACCGAGAAGGCGTCCATCACGCCGGCCAGGGTCGAGCCCTGCTTGGACATCTTCAGGAAGACCTCACCGAGGCCGTCGTCCGGGTAGGACGACGCGGTCAGGTAGCCCTCGGCGCCACCGACGGAGAAGCTGACCGTCTCGGACGGGCGCTTCTTCGGCAGGCGCTTACGCACCGGCCGGTACTCGATGACCTTCTCGACCGCGGCCGGCGCGGCCGCTGCGGTCTCGACGGCGGCCGGCTCGGTGGCCTTGTTGGACTTGGCCACCGAGAGCGGCTGGCCGACCTTGCAGTTGTCCCGGTAGATCGCCAACGCCTTGAGGCCGAGCTTCCAGCCCTCGAAGTAGATCTTCTCGACGTCCTCGACGGTGGCCGCCTCCGGCATGTTGACCGTCTTGGAGATGGCGCCGGAGACGAACGGCTGGATGGCCGCCATCATCCGCACGTGACCCATCGGGGCGATCGTCCGCTCTCCCATGGCGCAGTCGAAGACCGGGTAGTGCTCCGGCTTGAGGCCGGGGGCGTCCACCACGTGGCCGTGGTCGGCGATGTGCTCGACGATCGCCTCGACCTGCTCCTCGGGGTAGCCGAGACTCCGCAGGGCACGCGGCACCGTCTGGTTGACGATCTGCATCGATCCGCCGCCGACCAGCTTCTTGAACTTGACCAGCGCCAGGTCCGGCTCCACACCGGTCGTGTCGCAGTCCATCATGAAACCGATCGTGCCGGTCGGCGCGAGGACGCTCGCCTGCGCGTTGCGCCAACCGAACTTGTCACCGATCTTGTTGCCCTGGGTCCACTGCTTGGTCGCCTCGCGGACGATAGCGGTGGCCACCGGGCTGGTCGGCTTGATCTCGTCGTTGGCCGCGGCGTGCTTACGCATGACCCGCTTGTGCGGCTCGGCGTTACGGGCGTAGCCGTCGTACGGGCCGACGACGCCGGCCAGCTCGGCCGAGCGGCGGTAGGCGGTGCCGGTCATCAGGGACGTGATCGACGCGGCGACCGAGCGGCCCTGGTCCGAGTCGTACGGCAGGCCGGTGGCCATCAGCAGGGCGCCCAGGTTGGCGTAGCCGATGCCGAGCTGCCGGTAGGCGCGGGACGTCTCACCGATCTTCTCGGTCGGGAAGTCCGCGAAGCAGATCGAGATGTCCATCGCGGTGATGACGAACTCGACGGACTTGACGAACTTCTCCACCTCGAAGCCACCGTCGGCGCGGAGGAACTTCATCAGGTTGAGCGAGGCCAGGTTGCACGAGGAGTTGTCCAGGTGCAGGTACTCCGAGCACGGGTTCGACGCGGTGATCCGCCCGGTCTCCGGGCAGGTGTGCCAGTCGTTGATCGTGTCGTCGTACTGCAGACCGGGGTCGGCGCACTCCCAGGCTGCCTGGGAGATGGAGCGGAACAGGTTCTTGGCGTCGACGGTCTCGATCACCGAGCCGTCCAGCCGGCCGCGCAGGTCGAAGCCCTTGCCGTTCTCGACCGCCGACATGAACTCGTCGGAGACCCGGACCGAGTTGTTGGCGTTCTGGTACTGCACGCTGACGATGTCGGAGCCACCGAGGTCCATGTCGAACCCGGCGTCACGCAGCGCGCGGATCTTGTCCTCCTCGCGCGCCTTCGTGACAACGAACTCCTGGATGTCCGGGTGGTCGACGTCGATGATGACCATCTTGGCCGCCCGGCGGGTCGCGCCGCCGGACTTGATGGTGCCGGCGGAGGCGTCCGCGCCGCGCATGAAGCTGACCGGGCCGGAGGCGTTACCGCCGGAGGAGAGCAGCTCACGGGACGAGCGGATCCGCGACAGGTTGACCCCGGAGCCGGAGCCGCCCTTGAAGATCAGCCCTTCCTCCTTGTACCAGTCGAGGATCGAGTCCATCGAGTCGTCGACGGCAAGGATGAAGCAGGCGCTGACCTGCTGCGGCGACGGCGTGCCGACGTTGAACCAGACCGGCGAGTTGAAGCTGAACACCTGGTGCAGCAGCATCCAGGTCAGCTCGTGCGCGAAGACCTCGGCGTCGGCCGGGCTGGCGAAGTAGCCGTACTCCTCACCCGCGGTGCGGTAGGTGGTGACCACCCGGTCGATCAACTGCTTGAGCGACCACTCGCGCTCCGGGGTCCCCACCGCTCCCCGGAAGTACTTGGTGGTCACGATGTTGGCCGCGTTGACGCTCCACGACTCCGGGAACTCCACCCCACGCTGCTCGAAGTTGATCGAGCCGTCCCGCCAGTTCGTCATCACGACGTCACGGCGCTCCCAGGAGACCTCGTCGTACGGGTGGACCCCCTCGGTCGTCCACACCCGCTCGATCTTCAGCCCCGCGCCTGCCTTGCTTCGTGAACGGCTAGTAGTCACGCCGTTGCCCCCCTCGTCTGCGCGGTCACCCACCGCGCGTCCCATTCTCTTGAAAAACCGTGAAGTCTCAGCTGGTACGGCCGGCGGCCTCGACCGCATCGGCCCGGCCCTGCTCCCGGGCTCGCGCCGCGGCCCGCAACGTCTCGATCTCGTGCTCGAAGTCGGCGAGGGAGTCGAACGAGCGGTAGACGCTGGCGAACCGCAGGTAGGCGATCTCGTCCAGGTCGCGTAGCGGACCCAGGATCGCCAGGCCCACGTCGTGGCTGGGTATCTCGGCGGCCCCCTTGGCCCGGACCGTCTCCTCCACCCGCTGCGCGAGCAGCGCGAGTGAGTCGTCGTCCACCGGCCGGCCCTGACACGCCTTACGCACCCCACCGATGATCTTCGTGCGACTGAACGGCTCGGTCACCCCGCTGCGCTTGACGACCGCGAGGACCGCCTCCTCGACGGTGGTGAACCGCTTGCCGCACTCCGGGCAGGACCGCCGCCGTCGGATGAGCTGGCCGTCGTCGGCCTCCCGCGAGTCGACCACCCGGGAGTCAGCGTGCCGGCAGTACGGACACCGCATCGCCCACCTCCAAATAATGATCAACCGCGAGCACACCGGAACACACCCCCGGGCACGACTCACCGCGACGGTGCCATCCTCGGATGACGCCCGCCGTGATCGACGTTACGGGAGTGCGGTCGGTAGTCAGACCCAACCTGTAGGCAACTTACGCCCGTGTCACTACTACATCTAGGGGTCGACCGTATGTCGCTGGGGAAGCCGGGTCAAGTTGGCCGGCGTGTCCGGCGCGTCACGGACCATCCGGTCGTCAACGCACCGCACAGCACCCGAAGACCCAACGTCACGACACCGCCCGGGTTACCGGCGAACCAGCCGAACACAGCCGGAAAAAGGTCCAGGATCGAACACCAGTGCTACCTGACGTACCATTTATCAGAACATCCGTACGACCGGAGCGCTTTTCACCCCGACACGCCGGTGAGAGGTCGTACAGATGTTTGAAAATGACTGATCTCACCTATACGGTCATGAACAACGTGGCACCACCGCACGCACCACGAGCCGACGAGGCACCCAGCGCCGACCAGGGAGGACGGACGTGACCGAGGACCGGGCCAGCCGGCCGAAGAGCCCGCAGCAGATCACCGAGGCGGGCCCCCCGGCCACCCGACGCCGCAGCGCCGCGCGCAGCCGGACGGGTCAGCCCGCCGTGCGTCCGGTCACCCCGGTGGTCAGCGCCTTCCCCGACCCGGCGACGGTCGACCTGACCGCCCGCCAGCGCCGCATCCTGGAGTTCATCCGCAATTGGGTGGAGCGCCACGGCTACCCGCCGAGCGTCCGCGAGATCGGCGAGGCGGTCGGCCTGGTGTCGCCGTCCAGCGTCGCCTACCAGCTCAAGGAGCTGGAGAAGAAGGGCTTCCTGCGCCGCGACCCGAACCGGCCGCGCGCGGTGGACGTCCGCGCCCCCAGCGAGGCGATCGACGACGAGCTGTCGAGGGCACAGCGCCCCACTCCGGCGTACGTGCCGATGCTCGGTCGGATCGCCGCCGGTGGGCCGATCCTCGCCGAGCAGGCAGTGGAGGACATCTTCCCGCTCCCCCGCGAGCTGGTGGGTGAGGGCGAGGTCTTCATGCTCCAGGTCAAGGGCGACTCGATGCTCGACGCGGCGATCTGCGACGGTGACTGGGTGGTCGTCCGGCAGCAGCCAACCGCCGACTCCGGCGAGATCGTGGCCGCCATGCTCGACGGCGAGGCGACGGTGAAGACCTACCGGCGGCGCGACGGGCATGTCTGGCTGATGCCGCAGAACCCCGCCTTCGACCCGATCCCCGGCGATGACGCCACCATCATGGGCCGGGTCGTGGCGGTGCTACGCCGGATCTGACCGATCGGCGGGTGAGTGCCGACGGCGCTCATTGGAGGAGAAGGGCGACTCCGACCTGGTCTCCAGGTCCGGGCGACGGTCGAAGTGGTCCACCATCGACGTCTTACCCCGACCGGTGAT
>NZ_JBEZGJ010000302.1:0-5205 GCF_040649965.1 Micromonospora sp. NPDC048843 | reverse complement strand
CCTCGACGTCGGTGCGCCCCGGATCAGTGTCGATCTTCAGGAACACGTCGCCTACGCGCAGGGTCGCCCGTTCCTGGTGGGCGACGACGACTTCGACCTCCGGCACAACGGCCATTGTCGCGACACGACCATCGACATCCCAGCGATTTGTCGGGGACGACTGGCGTGGTTGACCAGGTGCCCTGGGTCGACCCGGGAAGGGCCAACCCTGGGCACCCGGGCAACGAGAGCCGGGCGACTGGTCAGAAGGGTGGGGCGTCCTCGCCCATCAGCGCCAGCACGACGCCGCCCTTGCCGCTCTTGAGGCCCTGGACGACGACCTTGCCGGTGCTGCCGTCGGGCAGCTCCAAGGTGAAGGTCTTTCCGACCGCGTTCTTGGGGCCGTTGCCGGCGCTGTTCGCGGGTCGGAAGTCACCCGCCCAGGGCGGAACCCCGCCCCTACGGGCCGGCTCGGCGAAGAGCGCGGCGGTGCCGGGGGTCCTGGTGCCGTCTGAGGAAAGGAGCACTGAGGCGCTGCGAAAGGTAGCCATATGCGCCAAGGCTAACCCGGACCATGCCGTTCGCGGCACCACAGGTGCCCGGAACGGCGATTCGGGCGCTCTCTCGACCCGGGGCGTTGCGCCGTGGGCCATACCTAGCAGTATTATGCATCGTACCTCTAGGTTTGGGAGCGGGTGGTTCCGTGAAGGTCGCCAAGGATCTGGTCGCCGCCTCGGCGACGCCGATGGTGCTCGGCATCCTGGCTGAGGGCGAGAGCTACGGCTACGCCATCCTCAGGCGGATCAACGAGCTGTCCGGGGGTGAGCTGGACTGGACCGAAGGGCTGCTCTACCCGTTGCTGCACCGGCTCGAGCGCCTCGGTCACCTGGAGTCGAGCTGGCAGGCGGTCGCCGGCGAGCGCAAGCGCAAGTACTACCGCATCACCGACCGGGGTCTGGCCGAGCTGGCCGAACAGCGTCGGCAGTGGGACACCGTGGTGGGCGCGCTCAAGGAGATCTGGCACGACCGCGTGCCGCTGACGGTGCACCCGGTGGAGGGCCTGGCATGACGGCGCACGACGGGCAGCAGGAGTTGGAGGCGCAGTTCGAGCAGTGGCGTCAGTACGTGCTGCGTCGCCGGGAACTGCAAGCGGTGGACGCCGACGAGCTGGAAGACCACCTTCGTGGCTCCGTCGACCAGCTCGTCGCGGCCGGCCTGAGCCCGGACGAGGCGTTCCTGGTCGCTGTGAAACGGATGGGCAGCCTCGACGACCTCTCCCGCGAGTTCGCCAGGGAACATTCCGAACGGTTATGGAAGCAGTTGGTGCTGACCGGCGACTCCGGCAGCCCGGTCGGCGGCACGCGCTCCCGCCGGGACCTGTGGGTCATGCTCGGCTGTGCGGCGGGCGCTGTGGTGTCCGTCAAGGTGCCGGCGCTGTTCGGGCTGAGCTTCGCCGACGACGGCTCGTTCTACGCGCGCAACTTCACACTGTTCGCGCTGCCCTGGCTGGCGGCGTACCTGGCCTGGCGCCGGGGAGCCCGACGGACGGTGATCGCGGCACTGGCTGTGCTCTTCGTCCTCGGCGCCGTGGCTGCCAACGCCTACCCCCTGGCGGACGACTCGCAGTCAGTTGTCGTCACCAGCATCCACCTGCCCATCGCCCTGTGGCTGGTGGTCGGCCTGGCCTATGTCGCCGACGACTGGCTCTCCTCCCGTCGACGCATGGACTTCATCCGGTTCACCGGCGAGTGGTTCATCTACCTGGTGCTGATGGCCCTCGGTGGCGGCGTGCTCTCCGCGTTCCTGTTCAACACCTTCGCGGCCATCGGAATCGTCCCGGAGGCGTTCATCTCGCAGTGGCTGCTGCCCGGTGGCGCCGCGGCCGCGGTCGTGGTGGCCGGGTGGCTCGTCGAGGCCAAGCAGAGTGTCGTCGAGAACATCGCGCCGGTCCTCACCCGGCTGTTCACCCCGCTCTTCACCGCCGCCCTGCTCGCCTTCCTCGTCGCTGTCGTCTGGACCAGCCACGGCATCGACGTCGAGCGGGAGGCGCTGCTCCTGTTCGACCTTCTCCTGGTCGTGGTGCTGGGGCTGCTGCTCTACTCACTCTCGGCCCGCGACCCACTGGCCCCGCCCGGCCCGTTCGACAAACTCCAACTCGCGCTGGTGGTCAGTGCGTTGGCCATCGACGTGCTGGTGCTGCTGGAGATCACCGGGCGTATCACCGACGAGTACGGCGGCACGCCGAACCGGACGGCAGCGCTCGGCGAGAACGTGATCCTGCTGGTCAACCTCGCGTGGTCGGCGTGGCTGCTGCTGTCCTTCATCCGTCGGCGTACGCCGTTCGCGACGCTCGAACGGTGGCAGACCGGCTACCTGCCGGTGTACGCCGCGTGGGCCTGGATCGTGGTCCTCGTCTTCCCGCCGCTGTTCAGCTTCGCCTAGGCGAAGCTCGACCCTCCGCGCGTACCGGCCAGGCGGGCCGTGACGCCTGAGCCGGCCCACCCGTAGTGGGTGGGCCGGCTTGTGCGTCACTTGCCGGTGACGATGCCCGGGTTGATGCAGAGCCCCGGGTTCGCGCCGTTCTTCTCCGCGATCTCCAGACAACGGGTCACCTTGTCGACCTTTGCGTTGGTCTCGGTGATCTGCTTGGAGATCTCGGCGTTCTTGCGGTCCTGCTCCAGGTTGCGGGTCTGCGCCAGCTTGTCCTGGAACGCCTTGATGTTGCCCTCGGTCTTGTCGTCGTGGTTCACCCGGGTGATGGTCACCGACAGGATGTCCACGTCGGTGGCGAGGCGGGTCTCCGCACTGGTCTTGATGTTCGCGGCGAACGGCTTCAGGTCGACGTTGAGGTCGCCGGTCTGGGCGTCGATCTTCTCCAGCGGGTTGTACGCGGCGAAGGCGTCGTTGACCGCGCTGTCGAGCTGTACTCCCACCCGCTGACCCCGGAAGCTGCCGAAGTCGCCCTTGTAGTCCATGAACTGCTTCGGCGCGTTCTCCGGCTTGACCTGCCATTCGACGAGCACCTCGACGCAGGCGTCGGCGAGGGTGCCGGTGCGCACGCGTACGCAGTTGTTGCCGCCGATGTGGTCGTACTTCTGGCGGCCCGCGTCCCACTCGCCGACCTTCTGCCAGGGCGCCACCCACTTCAGGCCCGAGCCGGTCACCTCGCCGGTGGGCTTGCCGAAGCTGGTGACGATGCCGACCGATCGGATGGGCACCGAGTGGGCGCTGGACGCGATGCCGACCACCAGCGTGAGGGCGAGAAAGCCGAGCGCCGCGAGGGCTGCCATCCGCTTGAGCGGCCGTGCGGGGGCGACGAGAGCGACGACGGCGCTGACCGCCAGGGCGACGGCGAAGACGATCGCCATGGTGAAGCCGACGGGCATGGGGTGGGGACCTTCCGGTGGGCTGTGTGGATCATCAACCTAGGGGGTCCGGTCAAGTCGACGGCGCGGGGGAGTGGAGTTCACGCACGTCAACCGCCCGTCGAATATGGAGCCCATCGACATGGCTCGACTCCAGCGGCCCGCCGTAGGTTTCGTCCACGCGACGGGCCTGTGACCACGGTCACCGAACCGACCGTCGCCGCGACGTGCGGAGGATGAGGCGATGGCCGGGCAAGCGCTCCTGTCGGCCCGTGGGCTGACCCGCGACTTCCGGGGCTTCCGGGCGGTCGACGACGTCGACCTCGACGTCGCGTCGGACAGCGTGCACGCGCTGGTCGGCCCGAACGGCGCGGGCAAGACCACCCTGTTCAACCTGCTCACCGGCTTCCTGCGACCCAGTGGTGGCCGGATCGAGCTGGCCGGGCGCGACGTCACCGGGCTGCCCCCCGAGCAGGTGGCCCGGCTCGGCGTGGCCCGTTCGTTCCAGATCACCAGCCTCTTCCCCCAACTGTCCGCACGCGAGCACGTCGCGCTGGCGTTGCAGTCGCCCAGCGGGCTGGGCTGGCGGTTCTGGCGGTCGGCGAAGCTGATGGGCCGCTACACCGAACGGGCCGACGAACTGCTGGCCATGGTGGGGCTGGCCGAGCTGGCGCACGCCCCCTCGGCGTCCCTGGCGTACGGCCGCAAACGCGCCCTGGAGTTGGCCATCGCGCTGGCGCTGGACCCGAAGGTGCTGCTGCTCGACGAGCCGACAGCGGGCATGGGCCTGGAGGACGTCGACCGCACCGTCGAGCTGATCGGTCGGGTCCGTCAGGGCCGGACAGTGGTGATGGTCGAGCACAACATGAGCGTCGTCGGCCGTCTCGCCGACACCGTCACGGTGCTCCAGGCCGGCAAGGTCCTCGTCGAGGGCCCGTACGAGCAGGTCCGCGCCGACGAGCGCGTGATCACCGCCTACCTGGGAGCCGCCGATGCTGCGCATTGAGAGCCTGTCCGCCTACTACGGCGAGGCGCAGGTGCTGCGCGACGTCAGCCTCGAGGTCTCCGCCGGCGAGGTGGTCACCCTGGTCGGCCGCAATGGTGCCGGCAAGTCCACGCTGCTGCGCTGCGTGATGGGGCTGCACTCCGGTCAGCGCGGCACCGTGGAGTTGGACGGGCGGGACATCACCAGGCTGCCGGCGCACAAGCGGGCCCGCCTGGGGCTGGGCTGGGTGCCCGACGACCGGGGCAGCTACGCCACGTTGACGGTCACCGAGAACCTCACGCTGCCGCCCACTGTCGGCCCCGACCCGTGGTCGCTGGAGCGGGTGTACGAGGCGTTTCCGGCCCTGTACACCCGGCGGGACTCGGCGGCCACCATGCTCTCCGGCGGCGAGCAGCAGATGCTCGCGCTGGCCCGGGTGCTGCGGATGGGTGCCCGGTTGCTGCTCTGCGACGAGCCCACCGAGGGGCTGTCGCCACTGCTGGTGCAGCAGGTCGGCGACCTGCTGCGCGAGGCCAAACGGCACGGGGTGACGGTGCTGCTTGTCGAACAGAACCTGCACTTCGCCACCGGTGTCGCCGACCGGCACTACCTGCTGGCCGAGGGCCGGGTCGCCGAGGCGATGGACAACTCCGAAGTGCGGTCGCGCGAACGCGAACTGCTCGCGTACCTCGGGATCTGAATTTTCTCAACGACGACCCGCGCGACGCCGCGCGGAATGGATGGAGTGGGCATGCGCAGGACGATGGGTGTGGCCGCGGCGTCGGCCGTGGTGGTGCTGGCCGCCGGGTGCGGCGGCGGTGGCCCCCAGTCGAGTGGCGACCAGAAGCTGACCGGCGACAAGATCGTGCTGGGCGT
>NZ_JBEZGJ010000301.1:0-5266 GCF_040649965.1 Micromonospora sp. NPDC048843 | reverse complement strand
GCCGCCCTGGACGACGTGGTGGCCGGCCTGCCCGACGGCCTGGACACCGTGCTCGGTGAGCGCGGTCACGGGCTGTCCAGTGGGCAGCGGCAGGGCCCTCGCCGGCACCCTTGCCCACGGCGAGAAGCGCAAGCTGGAGATCGCCCTGCTGCTCGCCGGTGAACCGCGGGTGATGCTGCTGGACGAGCCGATGGCCGGGGTCAGCGCCGAGGACGTGCCGGAGTTGGTCGCCGTCATCAAGTCGTTGACCGGCGACAGCGGTCGGGCGGTGTTGATGGTCGAACACCACATGGACGTCATCCTGGAACTGGCCGACCGCATCGCCGTCATGCACCACGGCGCGCTGCTGGCCTGCGACACCCCGGAGACGGTGATGGCCAACCCCACAGTGCAAGAGGCCTACCTGGGGGAGCAACTCTGATGGAACCGATCCTCAATGTGGAGGAGCTGTCGGTCCGGATCTCCGGGCTGCACATCCTCCAGGGGGTGTCCTTCAATGTCGCCCCGACCGGCGTGACAGTCCTGCTCGGTCGCAACGGCGTCGGCAAGACCACCACGCTGCGCGCGATCGTCGGCCTCACCCCGCCCGCCGGGGAGGTCCGCGGCACCATCCGGATGGGCGCGCAGAGTCTGCTGGCCCGGCCGACGCACCGGCTGGTCCGCGGTGGGCTCGGCTACGTGCCCGAGGACCGCTGCGTGTTCGCCGGGCTCACCGTCGCGGAGAACCTGCGGCTCGCCGAGCGGCGCGGCGCGGCGCCGGCGTACGACAAGGTCTTCGCGCTCTTTCCGGAGCTGGACCGACGCGGACGGCAACGGGCCGGTTCGCTCTCCGGCGGGCAGCAACAGATGCTCGCCATCGGTCGGGTGCTGCTCAACGACAACCGGCTGCTGCTCGTCGACGAGCCGACCAAGGGGTTGGCGCCAAAGGTGGTGACCGAGGTGGCCGAGGTGTTGGAACGGGTCGCGGAGTCGGTGCCGGTGCTGCTGGTCGAGCAGAATCTGGCGGTCGTACGCCGACTGGCCCGCGACGCGGTGGTGCTGGCCGCCGGCAAGGTGGCCTGGACCGGCGACGCCCGCGAGTTGCTGCTGGAAACGGCGCTGACCAAGTCCCTGCTCGGCGTCGGCACCGGCGAGGCACACCGCCCGGCCGGGTCGGACCGAGCTCCGGTGGCCGGGAAGGACACGCACTGATGGGTACCGTGATCCTGCTGGCGTTGACCGGGCTCGGCCTGGCGGCGCTGTACTTCCTTGTCGCCTCCGGCCTGTCCCTGGTCTTCGGCCTGGCCGACGTGCTCAACTTCGCGCACGGGCTGTTCCTCGGCGTCGGCGCGTACGGCACCTGGTGGGCGGCGGGCAACCTGCCGGGCGCCGGCCCGGACGGGTTCGGCTTCGTGTTAGCTGTCGCCTTCGGGGTGGCCGCCGGCACGCTGGTCGCGATCCTGGTCGAGCTGGTGCTGATCCGCCCGCTGTACTCCCGCACCATCGAACAGGTGCTGGTCACCGTCGGCCTGTCGCTGGCCGGTGTGGCGTTGCTCCAGGCCACCTGGGGTGCGGACGCAAGGCCGTTCCCGCGTCCGGACTGGACCCGGCAGGTGACCGGGATCTTCGGCGCGCAGGTGCCCAACGGTGGCCTGCTGCTGATCATCGCGGCGGTGCTGGTGCTCGGCGCGATCCTGGCGTTCCTGCGTTGGACCCGGTACGGCCTGGTGATCCGGGCCGGGGTGGAGAACCGGGAGATGGTGACCGCGCTGGGCATTGACGTCCGCAAGGCGTTCACGTTGGTCTTCGCGATCGGTGGGGCGGCCGCCGCGCTCGCCGGAGCGCTCGGCGGGGTCTACTTCGGCACCGTCTCGCCCGGGCAGGGCGGCTCACTGCTGATCTTCGCGTTCATCGTTGTGGTGATCGGCGGGATGGGCTCGGTGGTCGGCTCCGCGTACGCGGCGGTCGTGGTCGGGCTGGTGCAGCAGTTCGTCAACTACTACGGCACGTCCGGGCTGGGCGACATCTGCGTGGTCGGGCTGCTGGCAGTGGTGCTGCTGCTGCGTCCGCAGGGCATCGCCGGAAAGGTGGCAACGGCATGACGGTGATCGACGCGCCTCGCGCGCAGGTGCCCGACGAACTGAGTCCGCAGCGGGGGCGGTGGCATCGGGTCCGCCCGTTCCTGCCGCTGGTCGCGCTGGTCGTGCTGGCGATCCTGCCGTACTCGACGATTTCCCTGCCGGGGATCTTCGAGGGGCCGGTCAACTCACCCGGCACCCTGCAACTGCTCGCCATCTGCCTGATCTTCGGCGGGTTGGCGGCCGGGTACGACCTGCTCTTCGGTCGGACCGGGATGCTCTCCTTCGGGCACGCGCTGTACTTCGCCGCCGGCGTGTACGGCACCGACATCCTGGTCACCCGGGCGGGTCTGCCGCTGTGGCAGGCGGCGTTGCTGACCGTCACCGGCGGCACCATCCTCGCCGCGTTGCTCGGCGCTGTGGCGCTGCGGACGGTGGGCATCGCGTTCGCCATGGTCACATTGGCCTTCGCCCAGGTCGGGGCGATCCTGGTGGCCCGGGACTTCGGCGGGCTCACCGGCGGCGAGGAGGGCCTGCCGCTGGACGTGTCCGGGTTGCCCGCCGGACTGGTGGGGGTGACGAACACTGTCAACCTGTACTGGTTGGCGCTGGCGTACCTGACCCTGGTGGTCTTCGTGGTGCACCGGGTGAGCGGGTCACCGACCGGTCGGGTGCTCGCCGGGCTGCGCGACGACGAGCGGCGGATCGGCGTGCTCGGGTTGGACCCGTACCGCTACAAGCTGGTGGCGTTCACCCTGGCCGGCGGCCTGGCGTCGGCGGGCGGGGTGGTCTACGTCCTGATCGTCGGCGGCGCGTCGCCGCACATCACGTCTTCCGAGCTGACCCTGTCGCTGCTGGTCATGGTGGTGCTCGGCGGGCCGGGCACCCGGTGGGGTCCGGTGCTCGGTGGTGTCCTCTACATGTACCTGGACCACCGGCTCACCGCCTTCGGCACGAGCGACGCGGTGGACAACCTGCCGGCCGTCCTCAGCCGTCCGCTGAGCCAGCCGCTGTTCGTCCTGGGCACTGTCTTCATCCTGGCCGTCTACTTCTTCCCCGGCGGCCTGACCAGCCTGGCCCCCCGCCTGTCCCACGTAACCCGAGCCCTCCGCCCCCGCTCCCCCCGCTCCCCCCGCTGACCCCACCCCACCACCCCGTCGATCATGAAGTTGTTGCCATGACACGCCGTGCCGGTTGGCGACAACTTCATGATCGACGGGTTTGGGGGTTAGGGGGGCGCGGCTCCCCGTGTGGCCGCGACCCCCTGGTGGTGGTCAGCCGTTGAGCATGTCGTAGGCCACCTTTGGCGCCTCCTGTGCCGCGCTCCCGGTCGGGGCGGTGAGCTGTGGCGCCGAGCCGTAGTCGGCGTACTTCACCAGGTACTTCCAGGCCTTCGCCTTGCCGGCGGCGGGGATGGCCAGGGTGAGCGAGGCGAGGTTGCCGTCGGGGCCGACGACGGCAGTGAACGGGACCTGCCCGGCCGCCGCACCCAGGGCCGCCACCTCCTCCTCGCCGACGGCCTTGCCGGCCTGGCCCTTGGTCAGGTCGACGATTCCGGTGTACGTCTGGGCGTCCTTCGCCTCGACCGAGGTGGCGGCCTCGATGATCGGGCCGGCGTTGCCGACGTCAGCACCGTCGTACGTCGGCGCGCTTTCCCCATCGGTCAGCTTGGCGCGGTCCAGTTCCATCCAGCGGCTTGGCAGCTTCGGCAGCCCGGTCAGCCCCTCGGTACCGGTGAACTTGACCTTCAGCCAGAGCTGTTCCTTCACCAGGAGGAACGACATCCGGGTGGTGAAGCCGTGCTCCGGGTCCTTGTACGCGGCAGTGAGGTCCATGCCCTTCGCGGCCGGGTCCACCACACCCGAGATATCCGAGCTGGAGTCTTTCCCGGTGAACCGGAATGCGCCCTCGGTGCCGTCCGGCACCGCGGCGAGCAGCGCCTCCTTCGGCGTGGGGGTTGGGCTCGGGCTGCCGCCAGCGGCGGGACCGGACCCGTCCGGGCCGCAGCCGGCCAGCAGAGTGGTCGCGGCGATGACGCCAACCAGGGTGCTGAACCTCCGCCGGATGGTGCCGGTGTGGCCGGTTCCGTTCGTCATCACAAAATCTCTTTCCTTGACGGTGCTTGGCTTCTGCCGGGAGAGATGCTGCCGGGCGGTACGGCGGAAACACTGCCGATATGCTGCCGTTCGACGGCGGTGCACCGACGGGGCGCCGGCAGTGGGGTGTCAGGAGCGGAAACTCGCATGTCAGGTGAGCTGCGCTTCGAGGTTCTCGGGCCCCAGCGGGCCTGGCACGGCGACCGGGATCTCGACCTGGGGGCCGGCAAGCAGCGGGCCGTCCTGGCCGTGCTCCTGCTGTCTGGCGGCCGTCCGGTCACCACCACGCAGATCGTGGACGCCGTGTGGCCCGAGGAGCCGCCGGCCAACGGTGCGAACGTGGTGCAGAAATATGTCGCTGGGCTGCGTCGGGTGCTGGAGCCCGAGCGCACTCCGCGTAGCCCCGGTCAGGTGCTGACGCTCACCGACGCTGGTTATCAGCTCCGGCTCGGGCCGGACGCGGTCGACGCCATCAGATTCGAGCGGGGGATCCGTCGGGCCGAGCGGCTTCGCGCCGAGGGTCGGGTGGCCGATGCGGTGACCGAGCTGAAGACCACATTGGAGTTGTGGAAGGGCGAGCCGTTCAGCGGCTTCGCCGGGCCGTTCTTCGACTCCGCCCGACAGCGTTGGTTGGAGCTGCGGGCCACCGCGCTGGAGAGCTGGGCCGACCTGGAGCTACGCCTGGGCGGGCACGGGGAGATGGTCGGTGAGCTGCGCGAGTTGACCGCCGAGTTCCCGTTGCGAGAGCGGCTGCGACACCAGCTGATGCTGGCGCTGCACCGCAGCGGGCGGCAGGCCGAGGCGCTGGCCGAGTACGGCGACTTTCGCGGCCTGTTGCGCGACGAGTACGGCATCGAGCCGGGTGACGCTCTTCAGGACCTGCACCGCCGCGTCCTGCGGGCCGATCCGGCGCTACTGCCGCCCACTGCCGTGTCACTGCCGTCGACGACCGTCGAACCAGCCAGGCCCAGCTCCGGGCCACCGGCCCCCGCCCCACCACCCACCGCCGGGCCACCCACCGGGTTGCCGACGACAGTGCCGACGCGACCGGATGATCCGTCGAGCAGGGCACTACCACCGCGGCTGACAGCGGAAGCTGCGGCCGTGCCACCG
>NZ_JBEZGJ010000300.1:0-5380 GCF_040649965.1 Micromonospora sp. NPDC048843 | reverse complement strand
AGTGCCGGTCACCGCCGCCGAGCTGGATCGGGCCAAGGCGTTGCTCAGCACCGGGTGGTGGCGCCAGCTGTCCACAGTCGACGGCCGCGCGGACCTGCTCGGCCGCTACACCACGCAGTTCGGCGACCCGGCCCGCATCGCCGAGCAGTTGCCGGCCCTGCTCGCGGTCACCGCCGAGCAGGTCGCCGAGGCCGCCGCCGACGTGCTCGCCACCGACCGGGTGACCCTGACCTACCTGCCCGAGGAGACCTCATGACGCTGATCGCCGACCGTCCCGGCCCGGGCGCCGCCCGCCCGTACCGGTTCCCGCCGGTGGTCCGCCGCGCCGTGGCCGGTGGTCAGGTAGTCGCCGCGCACCTGCCGGGGCAGAACCTCGCAGTGGCCCTGCTGCTGCTCGACGTGGGCGCGGGCCAGGAGCCGGTCGGCAAGGAGGGTCTGTCCGGCGTACTGGCCAAGGCGCTGGAGGAGGGGACCGCGCAGCGGGACGCCGCCGCGTACGCGCTCGCCGTCGAAGGGCTCGGCACCGCTCTGTCGACCGGTCTGGACTGGGACTCGTTCCAGGCCAGCGTGGTGATCCCGGTGGACCGGCTGAGCGCCGCAGTGGAACTGCTCGCCGAGGCGGTCCGGACGCCCAGGCTCGACCCCGTCGACGTCCGCCGGGTCCGCGACGACGAGGCGACCGCGCTCCGGATGGACTGGGCCAACCCCGGCCCGCGCGCCGATGCCGCGCTGCGCGCTGATCTGTTCGGCGCGCAGAACCGCTGGGGACGGCCGATGCACGGCGACCCGGAGTCTGTCGCCGGGTTGGACGTGGAGGACGTCACGGTTTTCCACTCGGAGTGGTTCCTGCGCCCCGGCACCCTGATCGTCGCCGGTGACCTGGACCGGATCGACCTGGACGCGCTGGCCGCGGCGGCGTTCGCCGGCACCGGTGGTGGCCCCACCGAGCGGGGCGGTCCGATCGAGGTGCCGCTGCACAGCGGTCGGCGGATCATTGTGGTGGACCGGCCCGGCTCGGTGCAGTCCACGCTGCGGCTGGGCCACCCGTCACCACACCGGGCGCACCCCGATTACGTGCCGATGACGCTCGCCGGCACTGTGCTCGGCGGGGCGTTCACCTCCCGACTCAACCACCTGCTGCGGGAGGTGCACGGCTACACCTACGGCATCCGGGGCGACTTCGCCGCGTCGCGGCGGTTCGGTCGGTTCGCTGTCAGTTCCGGCGTGCAGACGGCTGTCACCGCGCCGGCTCTGGTCGAGGCGGTGGGCGAGATCACCCGTACTCAGGCCACCGGGGTGACCGAGGACGAGCTGGAGGTGGCCCGTTCCTGGCGGGCCGGGCAGCTCTCGGTCGAGTTGCAGAGCCCTCGGGCGATCGCGTCCGCGCTGACCACCCTGGTGGTGCACGACCTGCCGGACGACTACCACGCGCGGTTGCGTGAGTCGCTGCTCTCCGCCGACGTGGACCAGGTCTCCGCGGCGGCAGCCACCCACCTGCACCCGGAGGCTCTCACCCTGGTCATCGAGGGCGACGCCGCAGTGATCCGCGACGACCTGGAGGCCACAGCCCTAGGAGACCTCCTCCCCTGATCCCACCGACATCGCCGTTGATCAAGAGGTTTGCGTCATCTGGAGCACGGTTGTTGACGCAAATCTCTTGATCGACAGCTGTAGGGCGGGGTGTGAGGTGGGACCCGGGGGGTGGGAAAGGGCTCCCGGTTTCGGGGGTGGGGTCGGTAGCCTCGCGGGCATGAGGATCGGCATTGTGGGGGCCACCGGCCAGGTCGGTGGCGTGATGCGGCAGGTGCTGGCGGAGCGGGAGTTCCCAGCGGAGCAGGTGCGGTTGTTCGCCTCGGCGCGGTCCGCCGGGCGTACGCTGCCGTGGCGCGACGGCGAGGTGACAGTCGAGGACGCCGCGACCGCCGACTATTCCGAGCTGGACATCGTGCTCTTCTCGGCCGGTAAGGGCACCGCCCGCGAGCTGGCGCCCCGGGTCGCCGAGGCTGGCGCCGTGGTGATCGACAACTCGTCGGCGTTCCGGATGGACCCGCAGGTGCCGCTGGTGGTCGCCGAGGTCAACCCGCACGCCGCACTGGACCGGCCCAAGGGCATCATCGCCAACCCGAACTGCACCACGATGGCCGCGATGCCGGTGCTGCGTCCGTTGCACGCCGAGGCCGGCCTGGTCGGCCTGGTCGTCTCCACCTACCAGGCGGTCTCCGGCGCTGGGCTGGCCGGCGTGGCCGAGCTGGACGAGCAGGTCCGCAAGGTGGCTGAGCACGCCGCCGGGCTGGCCTTCGACGGGTCGGCAGTCGAGTTCCCCGCGCCCCGCTCGTTCACCCAGCCGATCGCCTTCAACGTCCTCCCGCTCGCCGGTTCGATAGTCGACGACGGCTCCTTCGAGACGGACGAGGAGCAGAAGCTCCGCAACGAGAGCCGCAAGATCCTGGAGATCCCCGACCTGTTGGTCTCCGGCACCTGCGTCCGGGTGCCGGTCTTCACCGGGCACTCGCTCCAGATCAACGCCCGGTTCGCCCGGCCGCTCACCCCGCAGCGCGCCCACGAACTGCTGGCCGACGCGCCCGGGGTGGCACTGACCGACGTCCCGACCCCGTTGCAGGCCGCTGGTCAGGACCCGACCTACGTGGGCCGGATCCGCGCCGACGAGACCGTCGAGTACGGGCTGGCGCTGTTCTGCTCCAACGACAACCTGCGCAAGGGCGCAGCGCTTAACGCTGTGCAACTCGCCGAGTTGGTCGCCGCAGAGCGCCGCTGACCGGCACGGTCGCCGAAACACCGAGCCCTCGCCGTCCGTCGGCGAGGGCTCGGTATGCCGTTGCGGGTGGTCGCCCCGCCGTTCGGGTGGTCGCCCGCGGCGGCCGGCAGGTCGTGCTTGGATGGGTCGGAGACGATCGTCCAACCTGGAGGACACCATGCCGGATGACCGCACCCAGCAGGCGTTGACCGATCTGGTGGCCGGCCGCTCGATGGGCGTGCTCGCCACCATCAAGCGGGACGGGCGTCCGCAGCTGTCCACGGTGCTCTACTCCTTCGACCGGGACGCGGGCCTGATCCGGGTCTCGGTCACCGACGGCCGCGCCAAGACCGCCAACCTGCGCCGCGACCCGCGTGCCAGCTTCCACGTCAGCAGCGAGGACGGCTGGGCGTACGCGGTGGTCGAGGGTCGCGCCGAACTGACCCCGCCGGCCACTCAACTCGGCGACGAGACTGTCGAGGAGTTGGTGGCGCTCTACCGGGGGCTGAGCGGCGAACACCCCGACTGGGACGAGTACCGCCAAGCCATGGTCGACGAGGGACGGATCGTGCTACGCCTGCACGTCGAGCGGCTCTACGGCATGCCGCCCCGAGGCTGACCCGCCCACAGTCGATCAGCCCGGCTCGATAACTGTCACGCCGGGCCAACGCTGCGCCGGCCGGTGCCGGGCCAACCGCTGCCGCGACCCGGCCACGTCCACCCGGGCCGGGTTGTGCCGCCACACCCCGACCAGCAGATCCGTCAGGCCGTACGGGGCGCAGACCCTGAGCCCGCCGGCCGGGTCCAAGCGGACGGCCACCGCTGTCGCGTACTCCGGCCAGGTGGCGACGGCCTCGGCCACGCTTCGGTACGGCTCGATCGGGTCGCCGCCGAACTTGGCCGCGTACCAGGTGTGCACCGCCGCCTGGTTGCGCGCCTGCCACGGCGGCTGCGGCCACATCTCCGCCAGCCGGGCGGTGGCCCGGTCGTCGTCGACGCGGCTCAGCCTCGCCGGGTCGAAGAAGACCACGTCGACGTCGCGGACCCGCGCCGGATCGAACCCGTCGCCGTACCGCTCGCCCCAGACCAGGTCGCGCAGTGCGCCCGCGCCGATCCAGGCGTCCGGCAGCCCAGAGTCGCGCACCACAAGCAGCGCTCGGGTCAGCCAGGCGCTGCCGGCGACCAGTTCCCGCAACTCATCCTCGCCCGTCATCATCCGCCCACCGTAGGCAGCGGAGCCCCCGCGCGCGGGTGTCCCGCCCGTCGACGGGTATACCGCCCTGCTGCGCCATTGCGGGACGTCGGGGAGGGGGTGGGCGATGAGCGCCGGTACGAGCAGCGACGAGACCGGCCCCGCGGGCCCGACCCTGCGGCGCGAAACCTCCCGGTTGCTGTCGTTCAGCGACGGGGTCTTCGCCATCATCATCACGCTGCTGGTGCTCGATCTCCAGCCGCCTCGGGTCGGCCGGGGTCAGCTTCTGCACGCGCTGATCGAGCAGTGGCCGGCGTACCTCGCCTATGTCACGTCGTACGTGTACGTGGCGGTCGGCTGGCTGAACCACCGAGCCGCGTTCAACCGGGTGGTGAACAGCGGAAAGGCGCTCCAGTGGTACAACCTCGGAGTCCTGTTCAGCACCGCGCTGCTGCCGTTCGCCACCTCGGTCGTCTCGCAGGCAATGCGGGACGGCGACCAGGCCGACCAGCGGACCGGCGTGGTCGTCTACGGCCTGGTCGGCGTGCTGGTCTCGGTGAGCTGGCTGGGGCTGTACCACTACCTCGCCCGGCATCACGATCTGCTGGACCACACGGTGCCGCTCGGGTTCTTCCCGGCCGAACGGGCTCGGGCCGCTGTCGGCCTCCTGGGGTACGCGCTGGCGATCCTGGTCGGATTCCTGGCCAGTCCGCTGTTCGCGCTGGTGATCTTCCTGCTGCTGCCGGCGTTCTACAGCCTGACCAGCAGTGGCCTCTACGAACTGCGACGCCTGCGGCACCCGCGTCGATAGGCCGGGGCCGTCGGCGTTACCCCCTCCCGGGCGGCGGGTAGACGGCCGTGCCGACACCGAGAGGGGAGCACCATGACAACGGTCGGAGAGTTCATGACGACCCGGTTGGTGACGATGGACGGCAACGACACGCTCATCGCAGCCGCGCAGGAGATGCGTGACAGCGCGATCGGCGATGTGGTGGTGACTGACGGCGACAGTGTGGTCGGCATCGTCACGGACCGGGACATCACGGTCCGAGGTGTCGCGGAGAACATGGACCCGGGCTCGACCCGGTTGAGCCAGATCACCACTCGCGACGTGATCACGGTGAGTCAGTACGACGACGCCGTGGCCGCCGCGGACCTGATGCGGACGTACGCCGTACGCCGACTTCCGGTGATCGACGACGGGCGCCTGATCGGCCTGGTGTCGATGGGTGACCTCGCGGTCGAGCGCGAACCGCAGTCGGTCCTGGCCGATATCAGCGCCGACGACCCGAACAACTGACCCGTCCGCCGCGGCGCGCGCCGGCCCTCCCGTCCGGGCCCGCATCCTCGCCGCAGCCTAAAACCCCTGTTCGCCTCGGTGATCAAGAGGTTCGCGTCAGGTCCCGGTCCCCGGGTGACGCAAACCTCTTGAT
>NZ_JBEZGJ010000299.1:0-5393 GCF_040649965.1 Micromonospora sp. NPDC048843 | reverse complement strand
GGTTGGTCCGACGGCCCCGATCGATATCGCCCTGTGAAGCAGGTCAGCGCATTCCCGCGAATCGCTGCACCTGGTCGATTCCACCCTCGACGATGAGCACCCCGCCCTGGGGAAGAGCGGTGTCGTCGGAGGTGTACCGGAAGCGTTCACCCGGCAGCTTGGCACCGACCACGCGTACCCCGAAGCGCTCCTCCGGTCTCAGGTCGAGCAGTGTGCGCCCGACCAGGGACTCCGGCACCCGGACGGTGGCGATGGCGAAGTCGTCGTCGAACTCGATGAAGTCGAGCAACCGGCTGACGATCAGATGCGCGACTCGGTCCCCGGTCTCCGCCTCCGGGAAGATCACGTGGTGCGCGCCCACCGACGCCAGGATCTTGGCGTGCTTCTGCGAGGTGGCCCGCGCCCAGATCTGGGGCACACCCAGCTCGACCAGCGCCAGCACGGTGAGCACACTCGCCTCCACCGAGGCCCCGATGGCCACCACCGCCCGCCCGAAGCCGGTGATGCCCAGCTGTCGCAGCGCCCCCTCCTCGGTAGCGTCGGCCTGAACCACCCGGTCGAGCTGCGCCGACCAGCGCTGCACCTTCGCCGGGCTGCGGTCGATGGCCAACACCTCGCGGTCCATCCGGGTCAGCGACCCGGCCAGGTGGCAACCGAATCGACCCAGCCCGATCACCACGATGCCGCCGCTGTCCGCCCGTCTAGCCGACACCTCGGCCCTCCCTGCTTCCACTGGCGCCTTCCCGACGTGCGGGCCGGCCGACACTTCCGAAACACGCCCTAGCCGACAATGGGTTGCTCCTGGGGATAGCGGTAGAGCCGGCGTCGGGTGTTCAGGGCGATCGCTGACCCCAGGGTGAGCGTCCCGACCCGGCCGATGAACATCAGCACTGTCAGCACCAGTTGGCCGCCGGCTGGCAGTTCGGCGGCCAGACCGATGGTCAGGCCGGTGGTGCTGAACGCCGAGGTGATCTCGAACAGGGCCGCGACGAAGCGGACGCCCTCGGTGAGCAGCAGCAACAGCATGGTTCCGGCCGTCACCAACGCGACGCTGAGCAGCGCCACGGTGATCGCCTGCCGCTGGCTCGCGGTGGCCACTCGCCGGTGCCCGATCGTCACGTCGGGCTCACCCCGCAGCTCCGCCCAGATGGTGAACGCCAGCAGGAAGAACGTGGAGACCTTGATGCCACCGGCCGTGCTGGCGCTGCCGCCGCCGATGAACATCAGCACGATCAGCAGGGGATAGCTCTCCTCTTGAAGTGCGGCGATGTTCAGGACGCTGTAGCCGCCGGTGCGGCTCAGCGCGATCTGGGTGAACGACGCGAGGATCTTCCCGGGTACGTCGTACTGGCCGATCGTGCTCGCGTTGGTCCACTCGGCGGCGAGCAGGCCAGCGAAACCGAGCAGCAGCAGCGCGGCGCTGCCCCAGATGGTCAACTTCGTCGCCACCGCCCAGCGGGTCGGCTGCCGCCACTCGCGGACCGCCTCGAAGAGCGCGGGAAACCCGAGACCGCCGATGATTGCGCCGATCGCCAGAGGCAGCGACACCCACGGATCACGGCTGAAGGCCAGCAGCCCGTCGCTGTAGAGCGCGAAGCCACCGTTGTTGAACCCCTGCACGGCGTGGAAGGCACCCGACCAGAGGGCCTGCCCGAACGGATAGTCGTAGGCCAGCCAGAGCCGACCGGCGATCAGCACTGTCATCACCGCCTCACAGGCGAAGACGGTCAGCGCTATCCGGCGGAGCAACCGGCCCACCTCACCGATGCCGAACTCCGCCGTCTCGGCCTGCACCAGCAACCGGTTGCGCAGCCCGAGCTGGCTGGAGACCACCAGGATGACCAACGCCGCGACAGTGAGGATGCCGAGGCCGCCGAGCTGGGTGAGCAGGGTGATCACCACCAGTCCCGCGCCGGACCAGTAGTTCGGCGTATCGGTGATGGCCATGCCGGTGACCGACACGGCCGAGGTGGCGGTGAAGAGCGCGGTGACCACGGGTGGGCGTACGTGTTCGACGGTCGCCCAGCGCGTCATGAGCAACAGGGTCCCGAGCAGGATCGGCACCAGGAACGCGAACGGCACCAGCCGCACGGGATTGCGGAAAAACCGGCGCACCAGACAATCTTCCTGGCAGCCCGCGGCCCCGGAGTGGGAACGGGCATTCCGGAGATTCATCTGCCGGCCAGCCATCGACCAACTCCTGGCAAATCACGGGCGGTCTGCTTACCCGGACCATCGATGACAGGAGACGGCGTTGCGACGTACCCTCTCGACCCTCGGCGTGGCCGGCGCTCTGCTCGCCGCCGCCGTGGCCCTGCCGACCGTGGCCGCGGCCGAACCAACTGCCAACGCGGACCGCTCCCGGGCCAACGACCGACCAATCGTGATCGGTCACCGTGGCGCCAGCGGCTACCGGCCCGAGCACACGCTGGAGGCGTACCGGTTGGCGATCCGGATGGGTGCCGACTACATCGAGCCGGACCTGGTCTCCACCTCCGACGGCGTGCTGGTCGCCCGGCACGAGAACGAGATCTCCGGCACCACCGACGTGTCGACCCACCCGGAGTTCGCGGCCCGCAAGGCGACGAAGACCATCGACGGCGTCGCCGTGACCGGGTGGTTCACCGAGGACTTCACCCTCGCCGAGCTGAAGACGCTGCGGGCCAAGGAGCGCCTGCCGCAGGTACGCGTGGCGAACACCGCCTTCGACGGCCGCTTCGAGGTGCCCACCCTCCAGGAGGTCATCGACCTGGCCCGGACCGAGGGGCGGGCACGGGGCCGCACCATCGGCATCTACCCGGAGACCAAGCACCCGAGCTACTTCGCCTCGATCAAACTGCCGTTGGAGGAACCGCTGCTGCGGGTGCTGCGGCAGAACAAGTTGGACCGGAAGAACTCACCGGTCTTCATCCAGTCGTTCGAGACGGCGAACCTGCGCCGCCTGAGCCGCCTGACCGACGTGAAGCTGGTCCAACTGCTCGACGCGACCGGCCGCCCGTACGACTTCACCGTCGCCGGCGACGCCCGCACCTACCAGGATCTGGTCACGCCGGCCGGGCTGAAGTGGATCGCCGGATACGCCGACGGCATCGGCGCGAACAAGAACCTGATCGTCCCCCGGAACGCCGCTGGCGCCCTGCTCGCCCCGACCACAGTGGTACGTGACGCGCACCGGGAGCACCTGCTCGTGCACTCCTGGACGTTCCGCGCCGAGAACCAGTTCCTTCCGGTGGACTTCCGGATCGGCACCGACCCGAACGCGCGTGGCGACATCACCGCCGAGTATGAACTCTTCCTTGGCCTGGGCCTCGACGGCGTCTTCAGCGATCACCCGGACACTGCTGTCGCCGCCCTCGCCGGCCGCTGACGCACACCTCGGCCCGGAGCTGATCCGCTCCGAGTCGACCACCGGGCCGACCACGCCCGGCCCACACGCTGGCCCGCCTTCCGCCACCCGGACGGCGGGCCAGCGGCACGTCCGGGCAGGCCCACTCCTCACGATCGCCCTCGACCGCGCCTCCAAGATCGCACTCGATCCAGGAAGTAGTGGTGTCGTGGCCGCCCGAGGCCACTACAACCAGGATCGAGCACGACCTCGAAGGGGTAGCACCTCACCGAACCGGGCGAATGGTGCGGGGCGACACACGGTTCGGGTGGTCCGTGGGGGTTCGGGCCATCGAGGGCGCGGGCTCCCGGCTGGTAGTGCGGCCCGTTGTAACCTCCGGCCACCTCATTCCTGTTACTTGTGTGTTTCCGCCACATAGCTCGTGGGTGACGTCACTTCTAGCGTGAGCCGTCACGAAGAAGTTCTCTCCCTCTGAGTCCTCATGTGGAGTCGCAATGACGGTCCGGACGACGCGGCGGGCGTTCCTCTCCGCCGCCACGATGATGGCCGCGGCGCTGGCCGCCACGGCCTGTGGCAGCCCGCAGGACACCGCCACCGGCGGCGGCGACAGTGCCGCGCCGGTCAAGGTCGGCCTGGTGTACTCCCAGTCGGGAGCCCTGGCCAGCTATGGAAAGCAGTACATCGAGGGGTTCAAGGCGGGGCTGGACTTCGCCACCAAGGGCACCGGCAAGGTCGGTGACCGGAAGATCGAGCTGACCGAGGTCGACGACGCGGGCGACCCGGCCAAGGCGGTCTCCGCGGCGAAGGACCTGATCGGTAAGGGTACGAAGATCATCGCCGGCTCCACCGCTTCCGGTGTGGCGCTCCAGGTGGCGCCGATCGCGGCGCAGAACAAGGTCCTGTTCATCTCCGGACCAGCCGCGACGGACGCGGTGACCGGCGCGAACAAGTACACCTTTCGCTCCGGTCGGCAGTCCTACCAGGATGTGGTGACCGCCAAGTCGTTCATCGGCGACCCGACCGGCAAGAAGGTAGTGGTCTTCGCCCAGGACGGTGCGTTCGGTGACGCCAACGAGGCAGCCGTCAAGGCCGTCATCGGCAGTGCCGGCGCGACAGTGACCAGCGTCCGCGCTCCGGCCAGTGCCACCGAGTTCACCCCGTTCGCCAGCCAGATCAAGGCCGCCAAGCCGGACCTGCTCTTCGTGGCGTGGGCGGGCACCACCGCCCCGGCCATGTGGCAGACCCTCGACCAGCAGGGCGTCCTCTCGTCCACCACTGTCGTCACCGGCCTGGACATCCGCGCCTCGTGGCCGACCTTCGGTGCTGCCGGCGCGAAGATCTCCTTCCTGTCGCACTACTTCGACGGTGCCAGCGACACCGAGGCCAGCAAGGCGCTGAAGGCCAAGGTCAACACCATCGACCTGTTCCACCCGGACGGCTTCGCCGCCGCGCAGATGGTGGTCCGTGCCGCGCAGGAGGGTGGGGACGACGTCGACAAGATGGTCACCGCCCTGGAGGGCTGGAGCTTCGACGGGGTCAAGGGCAAGATGACCATCCGGGCCGCCGACCACGCGCTGCTCCAGCCGATGTTCCAGGCGAAGCTGACCGGCAGCGGCACCGCGTTCACGGCTACCGCCCAGAAGAGCCTCACCGGTGACGAGACCGCGCCGCCGGCCGTGGCCATGAAGGGCTGACCATGCTCGCCACCCGCGGTCTGACCTGGCGGATCGGTGAGGTCGCCATCGTCGACAGCGTCTACCTCGACCTCGCGCCCGGGGAGTTCCTGGGTGTCATCGGGCCGAACGGCGCCGGTAAGACCTCACTGTTCAACCTGATCACCGGCCTGCGCCGGGCCACCGAGGGTCGGGTCGTCCTGGACGGACAGGACATCGGGGCGCTCCCGCCGCACCGGCGGGCCCGCCTCGGTCTGGGCCGTACCTTCCAGGCGTCCAGCCAGCGCGCCGGTGCCGAAGGAGAACCAGGGGCTCACCCCGGCGCTGAAGTCGCCGTTGTCGATCTGCTCGGGGGCGTCCGGTGGTGGGTCGGC
>NZ_JBEZGJ010000298.1:0-5468 GCF_040649965.1 Micromonospora sp. NPDC048843 | reverse complement strand
GGGGGCGGGGCGGGGGGCTTTGTGCTGGGGTCGTTGGGGGGGTTGAGTGGCTTCCCGGGGTGTTTTCAAATTCGGGGGGGGGGCCCCGGGAGGGCCGCCGCCGTCGTGCAAGAATCTCGCCGAGGTGAGGCGACATCGACGGCCTACTCTTGACGACGCTGTTGCCCCTGGTCGGCTTCGTAGCCCTGACCGCGGGCAACGCGTTCTTCGTCGCGGCCGAGTTCGCCCTGGTCACTGTCGACCGGGCGGAGATCGACCGGCGGGCCGCCGCGGGCGACCAGGCCGCCCTGACGGTACGCACAGCGTTGCGCGAACTCTCCTTCCAGCTCTCCGGGGCGCAGCTCGGCATCACCATCACCGCGCTGCTCACCGGCTACCTGGCCGAGCCGGCCCTGGCCCGGCTCTTCACCCCGCTGCTGCGCCCGCTGGCCGGCGACAGCACCGAGCGGCTCACCCCGTTCATCGCGCTGGCCCTGGCCACTCTGATCTCCATGCTCTTCGGCGAGTTGGTGCCGAAGAACGCGGCGCTGGCCCGGCCCATGCCGGCGGCGCTGGCCACGGCAGGCCCTATGCACACCTTCTCCCGGACGTTCGGCTGGCTGATCCGGGGGTTGAACGGCTCGGCGAACCGACTGGTCCGGGCGCTGGGCGTGGAGCCGCAGGAGGAGTTGGCAAGTGCCCGCTCGCCGGAGGAGTTGGGCCTACTGGCGGGCATCTCGGCGCGGGCCGGCGCGCTGCCCACTGACACCGCCATGCTGCTGCGTCGCACCATCCGCTTCGGTGACAAGCGGGCCGCGGAGGCCATGACCCCCAGGGTGGACGTGGTCGCGCTGCGCGCCACCGCCACAGTGGCGGAGCTGCTGGAGCAGTCGCGGCGGACCGGGCGGACCCGCTTCCCGGTGTACGAGGAGACCCTGGACCTGGTGACCGGTGTGGCCGGTGTGCCCGACGCGCTGGGTGTGCCGCTGGCCGACCGGGCGTCGACCCGGGTCGGCTCGGTGGCCCGCGAGCCGGTGTACGTGCCGGAGAGCCTGAACCTGGACGGTGTCCTTGCCGCGCTGAAGGAGGCCGGGGCCGACCTGGCCATCGTGGTCGACGAGTACGGCGGCACGGACGGCGTGGTGACAGTCGAGGACCTCGTCGAGGAACTGGTCGGAGAGATCGCCGACGAGTTCGACCCGGCGAGCGTGGACGAGAACGGGTCGGCCGAGCTGACAGTGCCGGGCGGTGAGCGCACAGTGCTGGTCGACGGTGTGCTCCGTTCCGACGAGTTGGCCGAGCAGACCGGCTTCCGGCTGCCCGAGGGGCCGTACGAGACCCTGGCCGGGTTCCTGATGGCCCAACTCGGGCACATCCCGCTCGCTGGCGAGACGGTCGAGACGGACGGCTGGGAGTTCACAGTGGTCGAGGTGGAGCGGCACCGGATCGAGCAGGTCCGGGTGTTGCGCCCGGCGGATCCGGACGACGATGACTGAGCTGCTCGTGACGGTGCTGTTGCTGCTCGGCAACGGGTTCTTCGTGGGCAGCGAGTTCGCGCTCATCGCGTCCCGCCGGACGGTGATCGAGCCGCTGGCCGCCGGGTCGAAACGCGCCCGTTGGGCGTTGTCGGCGATGAACCAGATCCCCCTGATGATCGCTGGCGCGCAGCTCGGCATCACGGTCTGCTCGTTGGGTCTGGGCGCGATCGCCGAACCGGCGCTGGCTCACCTGCTGGAGCCGCCGTTCCACGCGGCCGGCCTGCCGGAGCGGGCGGTGCACCCGGTGGCGTTCGTGCTGGCGCTGGGCGTGGTGGTGTTTCTCCACACGGTCGTCGGTGAAATGGTGCCGAAGAACATCACGCTTGCCGGTCCGGAGGTCTCTGCGCTCTGGCTCGGCCCGGCGATGCTGGCATTCTGTGTGGCCACCAAACCGTTGTTGCTCGCGATGAAATGGGCGGCCCGGCGGGTGCTCGCGTTCTGGCGAATCGAGGCCTCCGAGGCGGTGAAGACGGTGTTCACCGCCGAGGAGTTGGCCGGGTTGGTTTCCCAGGCGCGGACCGAGGGGCTGCTCGACGCGGAGCAGCACGCGCGGATCACGGGCGCGCTGGCCCTGCACGCCCGGACGGCTGCGGACGCGCTGCAACCGTGGTCGACGGTGGTGACGGTGGCCGAGGACGTCTCGCCGGCGTCACTGGAGGTGCTGGCGACCCGGACTGGCCGGTCCCGGTTCCCCGTGGTGCAGCGGTCGACCCGTCGGGTGCTCGGTTTTGTGCACGTCAAGGACGTGCTCGGGTACGCCGGGCAGGGCCGCCGGTCGCCGGTGCCGGCCGACGTCTACCGGCCGCTGGCGGTGGTGCCGCCGGACCGTACGCTGGCCGACCTGCTGCTGGCGATGCGTCGCGAACGGCGGCACATGGTGCTGGTCAGCGACGGGCGACGGCCACTCGGTGTGGTCACCCTTGACGATGTATTGACCGCAATCGTTGGGTGATGAACCAATACCCTTGGTGTGCAAGCGGTTGCACGACAGTGATGGTGACCGCCCTCGCCTTGATTACCGCCCCGAGCTTCCCTAATGTGGGGCACCGACCGCTGTGGGTCGTCTGCCTCGGCCCTTCCCTCACGCGAGGCGCCCGGCGGTCGGTTGCAAAGGAGTCGGTGCCGGTGGCAACCATGCCCCCTCATCGTCACGACCTGTTTGCGTCTGCTCGCTCTGGTGGCCTGCGTCGCGTCGCGCACCGGGTGCTGATCCTGGTCGCTGCCGCGGCGGTCGGCGCCGGTCTGCTGACCGCGCCGGCGCATGCCGCGCCCACGGTCGACGAGATCGAGGCGCAGATCGACAAGAAGTGGGAGCAGTTGGAGCCCACCATCGAGCAGTACAACAAGGTCCGGGCGCAGTTGAAGGTCAACCGGCAGAAGTCGGCGAACCTGCAGAAGAAGATCGAGCCGCTGGCGCTGCAGAGCGAGTTGGCGCTCAACCGGGTCGGCGACCTCGCCTCCCGCTACTACATCTCGGGCCCGTCGCACGACATCGGCGCGCTGCTGGTCAGCGCCAAGCCGGACACGCTCACCGAGCAGCTCACCATCCTCGACCGGCTCGCTTCGCAGGAGCGCAAGGAGGTCGAGGGTGTGCTGGCCGTGCGGGCCAAGTACGACGGCGAGAAGCAGAAGCTGGACGCGCTGATCGTCACGCAGACCAAGCAGCAGAACGAGCTGGCGGCCAAGAAGAAGCAGATCGACGCCGAAATCAAGCAGCTCGAGGCGTCGATGCCCAAGACCACGGTCAAGACCGCGGCCTGCCCGACCATCAACGGGGTGGTCAGCGCGGCAGCACGCACCGCGATCAAGACCGCCTGTGGCAAGGTCGGCAAGCCGTACGTCTGGGGCGCCACCGGGCCGAACTCGTTCGACTGCTCGGGGCTGACCCAGTACGCCTACAAGGCGGCCGGGATCTACCTCACCCACCACACCGGTGACCAGTGGAACGAGGGCAAGGCCATCTCGCGAGGCGACGCCCGCCCCGGTGACCTGGTCTTCTTCTTCTCCGGCCTGAGTCACGTCGGGCTCTATCTGGGCAACAACACCATGGTGCACGCACCACGTGCCGGTAAGCCGGTGCAGGTGTCCAGCATCAACACCATGCCCGTCGCCGGGTTCCGCAGACCTGGCTGATCCACCTCACGCGACACGAAGGCCCCCGGTCACCGACCGGGGGCCTTCGTGGTTCTCAGCGGGGCGCGCCCACCGGGGACGGCAACAGCTGTACGTCGGCGAGGTCGACGTACATGATCCGGTGGCCGAACTGGATCTGCGCGTACCGGTTCTTGCCGCGAATCACCGTCCAGTCGCCGGGCGAGGAGCCGTCGACGGTGCTGGCCCGGTAGTACTCCCCGGCCAGCACCGCGCCGACGGCGTACCGCTGCCCGGCGGCCAGGGTGTACTGAAGAGGCGATATCGCCTGGTAGGGCACCCCTTCCGGGTACGCGGACTGCTCCGGGTACGCCCGTCCGTAGACCGGAACGGTGGTCCGTCCGGGCTTCGGCGTGGCCACGACGCCGACGGTCCAACTGGCGGTCGGCGCGGACGCCGGGTTGTGGAACCAGGCCCGCTGCCCGAGGTACCAGATCGCCGTCCAGTCACCCTGCCGCCCGGCCAGCGCGTACGTCTGCCCGGCTGACGCCCGGGCCCCGTGGTCCGACACGACCATCGTGTTCGGGGTGCCGTCCGGGCGGAGCGCGATGTCGTTGACCAGCGGCGCGTCCGCGGACGGTGCGCTGCGCAGCACCACCGCCGAGGAGCCGCGTGGCGCGCAGGGCACGCCCGGGGTGACGCAGTCGGTGAACGCCGGCTGGTTGGTGGCGTAGTCCGGGTCGATCCGCACCATTCCGGTGGCCGGGGTGCCGGTGTCCAGTCGAGGCGCGTGCAGCAGGTCGAAGTAGTGCGTCCAGTCCCAGTACGGGCCCGGATCCCAGTGCATTCCCCGCACTGTCGAGGGAATGGTGCCGGGCACGTTGTCGTGGCCGATGATGTGTTGCCGGTCCAGTGGGATGCCCAGCCGCAGCGCCAGGTGCCGAACCAGCTTCGCCGAGGTCCGGTACATCGCCTCGGTGTACCAGGTGCCCTGCGCCGCGAAGCCCTCGTGTTCCAACCCGATCGACTTCGCGTTGACGTACCAGTTGCCGGCGTGCCAGCCGACATCCTTGGTCTTCACGTGCTGGGCGATGTGCCCGTCTACCGAGCGCAGCGAGTAGTGCCAGCTCACGTAGGTCGGGTCCTGGACGAGTTGCAGGGTCGTGGCCCAACTCGCCTCGGTGTCGTGGATGACTATGTACTCGATCTTCTGCCGCCCGGGCCGGTCGGAGAGGTCGTGGTTGCCGTAGTCCCCGTCGCCGAACGCCTCGTAGGGCGCCGGGATCCACTCGCAGGAGATGGTGCGGGGGCACTCCACCCCGTCCGGGCGGGCCAGGCGGCGCAGGCCCAGCCGGTCCAGCCAGGAACGCTCGGGCCGTACCGCGCGAGCCGGCAGTGTGATCCGCTGGCCGTCGTCGGTCACCCGGGCTTCGCCCGCGCCGATGGTGGTGAAGACCTCGTCGGCGAAGGCCGCGGCGGCGTCGGCGCTGTCCGCGCCGGAGTAGCGGGCCACCGCGCCGTACCAGGCGGCCGGGTCGGTGTCCGCGCCGACCGGCGCGCCCAGATCCCTCTGGTACGCGCTCAGCAGTGCGGCCCCACCCCGGATGTTGAGGCCCGCGTCGGTGCGCAGTGCCTCCGGGGTGGCGCCGGTCAGCGTGGCGGCGGCGTCGACGGTCTGCAACGCCGCTGTGGACGGCGCGGGTGCCTCGACCGGCCGGGGCGCTGGCACCCGGGCGGGACGGGAGTCGTCGCCGCGTGGGTCCTCGGCGCCGGCGTCGTGGTGGCCGCGCCCGGGCAGGGCGGTCACGTGCCGGGCGTCGGTCAGGTGCATCGGGCCGTAGCCGCCACTGGTGCTCGGTG
>NZ_JBEZGJ010000297.1:0-5495 GCF_040649965.1 Micromonospora sp. NPDC048843 | reverse complement strand
TGGCGGAGAGGATGTTGACCCGCTCGTCGGAGAGCACCCGGGTGACGTCGGCCAGCAGCTTGTGCCGGGGACCGCGCGGCGCCCCTCGAAGGCCCGACCAAGAGTGATCTCGTCGGCGTACTCCAGATCGCCGCCGACGGGCAGCCCACTGGCCAGCCGGGTCACCGAGATGCCCATCGGCTTCACCATCAACGCCAGGTACGTGGCGGTCGCCTCGCCCTCGGTGTTCGGATCCGTGGCCAGGATCAACTCCCGCACCCCGCCGCCACCGAGCCGGATCATCAGCTCCCGGATGCGGAGGTTGTCCGGGCCGATCCCCTCCAGCGGGTTGATCGCGCCACCCAGCACGTGGTAGCGACCGCGGAACTCACCCGTCCGCTCGATGGCCACCACGTCCTTGGGCTCCTCGACCACGCACAGCACCTCGTCGGTACGACGCTGGTCGCGGCAGATCCGGCACTGCTCGGACTCGGCCACGTTGTAGCAGGTGGTGCAGAACCGCACCAGCTCCTTGACCTTGCGCAGCGCGCCGGCCAGCCGGTTGACGTCGGCCGGATCCGCCGAGAGGACGTGGAACGCGATCCGCTGAGCGCTCTTCGGACCCACGCCCGGCAGCCGACCCAGCTCGTCGATCAGATCCTGGATGGCACCTTCGTACATCTGCCGGCTCAGAAACCGGGCAGGCCGAGGCCGCCCATGCCGCCGGCGACCGGGCCCATCTTGCGCTCGGTCAGCTCCCGGGCCGCCTCGGCGGCGTTGTGCACTGCCGCGACCACCAGGTCCTCCAGCGTTTCGACGTCATCCGCGTCGACGGCCTTCGGGTCGATCTTGATGGCCTTGAGCTCACCGGAGCCGGAGACCGTCGCGGTGACCAACCCGCCGCCGGCGGTGCCGGTCAGCTCGGCCTCGGCCAGCTCGGCCTGGGCGGCGGCGATCTGCTGCTGCATCTTCTGCGCCTGCTTCAGCATCTGCTGCATGTTCGGCTGTCCACCTGGGCGCACGGGATGGCTCCTTCTCGCACTCGTCTGCTCGACCGCCGCTCAGCCTATCCGCTGGGACCGACCTCGCCCCGCCCGGTGCGTCCGCCCACGCCGAGCCTTCGGGTACGGCTACCCCTACCCCGAATCGGCCATCTGCTGGTAGTGCGGCCATAGCCGTCACACTGGTCTGCTCGTGGCATGAACCTCAACCGCACCAGCCGGGTCGGCGCACTGTGCTGGCTCGCGGCCGCGCCCATCTTCCTCGTCGCCAGCCTGATCACCGGGCTGCGGTGGCGCGATCCGGCCTACAGCTGGGCCACCCACAACATCAGCGACCTCGGCAACGCCCACTGCGGCGTCTGGGACACCACCCGCCCCCGCTACGTCTGCTCACCGTGGCACCCACTGATGAACGCCGCGACACTGGCCACCGCCGTACTGCTCGCCGCCGGGCTCCTGCTGACCTGGCGAATCCTCGGCCGCGGCCCGGTGGTGCGCACAGCCCAGACACTCCTGCTGCTGACCACCGGCGGATACGCCCTCGTGGCCCTCTATCCGGCCGACGTCGACGAGAACCTGCACGTCCTCGGCGCAGTCCTGATCATGGGGATTGGCAACATCGGCCTGCTCCTAGCCGGCTTCGCACCACGCACCACGACACTCGGCCGGTGGCGACGGCTGACCCTCACCGCCGGGCTCATCGCGCTGGCCGGAACAACACTGTTCGCCGCCCAACAGGGCCTGGCCATCGGGGTAGGCGGCATGGAACGGGTAGCCGTCCTACCCCTCCCCCTCTGGGCCTGCGCCCTGGGCGTCCTACTAGCCGAGACCCCACCCCTGCGCGATCTTGCACTTCCTGCTGCGACATAAGGGGCATTTGGCGCAAGACGACGACCGAAACTGCAAGATCGCCGGGCCGGAGGGCTTGTTAGCGGGCGTCGACCTCGTTGATCTTCTCGGCGCCGAAGGTCTCCCGGAGCAGCCGTACCGCCTGCTCCTCGCTGGACTCCCGCGCGGTCTTCTCGTCGATGATCTCGTCCAACGGCTCGTCGCCCGGGTCGAACCCCTCAAGGGCCGGGGCCGGCGCCGCGCCGCCAGCCCGGCCGGCCCGCGCCGGGCCGTCGAAGTCCGGGTCGTAGGGCGGCTCGCCCGCCCACTCGGCGTCCGCGACGGGCCGGGCTGCCGCTCCGGTACGCGCACCGCGCCCCGCCGCCGCCGCGCGAGCCGCGGCGATGGCGCTGCTCACCGGCGCACCACCGGCTGCCGCCGGCTGCCGGGCCGCCGGTGTCGGGTTACCCCGCCCGCCCGGCTTACCGCCACCGGCCGCTGACCCGGAACCTCCCGAACCGCCTGGCCCGGTGCCGTTAGCGCCACCGCCGTTGGTGCCGCTGCCGTTGGTGCCGCTGCCGTTGGTGCCGCTGCCGTTGGTGCCGCTGCCGTTCCCGGCGTTCCCGTTCCCGGTGCTGCCGGTCGCGCCGCTCGACACCGCTGCGGAGTGAGGGCTCGACTCGTTTCCGGCCAACGCGCCGCCAGGTCGAGCGGCCTCCGGCCAGTCCTCGTCATCAGTGGCCTCGGCCGCGAGGGCGCCGCCGCCGGGACGGGCCGCCTCCGGCCAGCCGCCGTCGTCGTCCGCCGCCGGGGCGGACGGCGCTGCGCCCTGCCCACCAGCACCGTGACCAGCGGTACCCGCACCCGCACCGGCACCGCCGCGCAAAGCCGGGCCGTCAGCGCCGCTCGGGTTCGCGGCGGTCGGCGAGGCGTTCGTCGGACCGGCGGCGATCGGGGCGTTGGGCCCCGCAGTCCCCGGCCCGGCGGAGTTCGCACTTGGCGCTGCGTTCGAGCCGGACCCAGCGGTCGAGCCGGACCCAGCGGTCGAGCCGGGCCCAGCGCTGTAGCCAGGCGCTGCGCTCGAACTTGGCACGGGGTTCGAGCCAGGCGCAGGGTTCGAACCAGGCGCAGCGTTCGAGCCAGGCACGCCGTTCGAGCCAGGCGCAGGGTTCGAACCAGGCACGGGGTTCGAGCCAGGCGCAGGGTTCGAACCTGGCGCGGCGTTCGAACCAGGCGCAGGGTTCGAACCAGGCACGCCGTTCGAGCCAGGCGCAGCGTTCGAACCAGGCGCAGCGCTCGAACCTGGCACGGGGTTCGAACCAGGCGCAGCGTTCGAGCCAGGCGCGGGGTTCGAGCCAGGCGCGGGGTTCGAACCAGGCACAGGGTTCGAACCAGGCACAGGGTTCGAACCTGGCGCAGCGTTCGAGCCAGGCGCGGGGTTCGAGCCAGGCGCGGGGTTCGTGCTTGGCCCGGCTGGGGGTGCGCTCGTCGGGGCGGCGGCAGCCGGGGTCGCGGCGGGCGTTTCCGACGTGGCTGGCGGGGCGGCGGGTCGGGCCGGTGCGGTCTGCTGCGCGCGCGGTGAGCCGGACAGCGACACGCCACCACGCTCGCCGGCCACCTCGCACCGGATCTGCCAGCGCCCGCCCAACTCCTCGTAGAGCGCGTCGGTGAGCACCGCCGCATGGTCGGCCATCATCTTGGCCAGCACCGTGGACTTCACAGTCAGCACCAGCATGTCGCCGTCGAGTTCGCGGACGACCGCGTCCCGCATCAGGGCGGCGATCCGCTTGTTGGTCCGGTTGACCTTGCCGACCACGTCGGGCCAGACGCGGCGGACCGCTACCGCGTCCAGCGCGGCGGGCGGTGCTCCGGGTCGGGGCGGCGCGGGCGTGGCCGGGTCGGGAAGCACCGCCGACGGTGGCACCACGCGACGGGGGGCCGGCCCGGCGGGCGAGACGGGTACGGACTGGTCAGCGGTTGCCGACCCGGTCGACGCGCCGGGGGAGGCCGGGATCGGCGAGTCGGCCGTCGAGGCGTACGAGGCCGGCACACCGGAGGTCGGAGCAGGCGAGGCAGGTGCCCCGGTGGCCGAAGCAGCCGGGGCGGAAGCGCCCTGGGCCGGGGACGCCGCCGGATCGACAGCCCACGGCGGTGCGGAGGTCGGGGCGTTCACTGGTGTCGGGGTGGCGGCAGCCGGGACCGGGGTGGCTTGCTGTGGGCGTACCCCTTGGTGGTTGGTTGGCGCGGAGCCGGCGGCGGCCGACGGCGCGTCGGTGCCGCCCACTGTGAGCCGGCGTTCCATCCGCTCCAGGCGCTGGAGCAGGCCGCCGGTGGAGTCGTCCGAGCCGGGCAGCAGCATCCGGGCGCAGATCAGCTCCAGCAGCAGGCGGGGCGCGGTGGTGCCGCGCATCTCGACCAGGCCGTTGTGCACGATGTCGGCGCAGCGGGACAGCGTTGCCGAGCCGAGCTGCGAAGCCTGGGCCGCCATCCGCTCGATCTGGTCGGCCGGGGCGTCGATCAGGCCCTTCGCGGCGGCGTCCGGCACCTGCTGGATGACGATCAGGTCGCGCAGCCGTTCCAGCAGGTCGGAGGCGAACCGGCGCATGTCGTGCCCGGCCTCGGCGACCCGGTCGACGGTGGCGTACGCGGCGGCGCCGTCTCCGGCGGCCAGCGCGTCGCACATCTCGTCGATCAGCGCCGAGTCGGTGACCCCGAGCAGCGCGACGGCCCGGGCGTAGCTGACCCCCTCCGCGCCGGCGCCAGCGATGAGCTGGTCGAGCACCGAGAGGCTGTCCCGCATGCTGCCGCCACCGGCGCGGACCACCAGCGGGAAGACCGCCGGCTCGACGGCGACGCCCTCGGCCTGGGTGAGTTGCTCCAGGTACGGGCGGACCACCTTCGGCGGAAACAGCCGGAACGGGTAGTGGTGGGTCCGCGACCGGATCGTGCCGAGGACCTTCTCCGGCTCGGTGGTGGCGAAGATGAACTTGACGTACTCAGGGGGTTCCTCGACCAGCTTGAGCAGGGCGTTGAAGCCCTGGGTCGAGACCATGTGCGCCTCGTCGATGATGTAGATCTTGAAGCGGCTGCTGGCTGGCGCGAAGAAGGCGCGCTCGCGCAGCTCGCGGGCGTCGTCGACACCGCCGTGGCTGGCCGCGTCGATCTCGATCACGTCGATCGAGCCGGCACCGTCGGCGGCCAGCGAGCGGCAGGAGTCACACTTGCCGCACGGCTCGGGAGTGGGGCCCTGCTCACAGTTGAGCGAGCGGGCCATGATCCGGGCGCTGGTGGTCTTGCCGCAGCCACGGGGGCCGGAGAAGAGGTAGGCGTGGTTGAGCCGTCCGCTGCGCAGCGCCTGCGACAGCGGCTCGGTCACGTGCTCCTGACCGATGACCTCAGCGAAGGTACGCGGCCGGTACTTGCGGTAGAGCGCCAGCGTCACTCGTCCCGCCTCCTCTCGACCGAGCCATTCTGCGCCGGTCGGGCGCGGGTGACCACCCACCACCCCGGGCGCCTGGGCCTTCGGGCTTGATCGACCGGGCCGCCAGGGCTTGATCGACTCGGATTCCTGGAAACCGCGGTGTCCGCATGGGGCGGTTTCAAGCGGCTGTTGCGACTAGGTGTTTGTGGAGTACCTCGGCTGGATTCTGCCAGTCGAGGGTTTGGCGTGGTCGTCCGTTGAGTTCG
>NZ_JBEZGJ010000296.1:0-5508 GCF_040649965.1 Micromonospora sp. NPDC048843 | reverse complement strand
TGCCGGGCCGCGTCGGCGGCCCGTCGGGCCAGTTCGGCGATCCGGGTGGAGTAGCGGGCGTCGATCTCGGCGATGCGGCGGTCCCGTTGGGCGCCCACCCGCGCCGGTACGGCGGCCGCCGCCCGCCGGACCCGGGCCAGTCGTTCCCGCCCAGCGGTCAGGTCGGCCTGGGCGGCGGACAGCCGGGTACGGCTGGCGCCCAACGCCTCGGCGAGGGTGTCCCGGACACGGCTGGCCAGCTGACCACGCCGGTCAGCCATCGGAGCCCCGACGCGTCGGCGCGTCCCGCCAGGGGCTGCCCGAGCGCGGCGGCAGGCCACCGGAGCGCTGCGCGGCGGCGCTGCCCGGCCGCTGGGCCGCACCGCCGACGCGGGGAACCGCGCTCGGTCGCCCGATCCCGCCCGATTGCTGCGCACCCGCCGGTTGCCCGGCCCGCGCCGGTTGCCCCGCGCCGGCCGGTTCTCTGGCGCCCGCCGGTTCTCTCGCGCCGCCGGTCGGCAGGTCCCGGCCGAGGCGGGCGAGCAGCAGCCCGGTCGCCACCCCGGCGGTCACCGCGGAGTCGGCGGCGTGCGGTGGCTCCCCGGAGGCGCGCGGCGGCGGCATCCGGCACACCCGGGTCAACAGCGTCTCCAGCACCGGCGGCGGCAACCCGGGCAGCAGGTCGCGGACGCGTCCGTCCAACTCGCCGCGCAGCCGCCCGAGGTCAGTGGCGCGCGGCGGGTGCCCGAGCAGCTCGCCGGCCAGCTCGCGCAGCAGCGGCGGCGCCAGCGCCGCCATGCCCAGCCCCACGTCGGCCGGGGCCCGGCGCAGCTCCTTGCGGAGCCGGTCCCGGTCGCCGGAGCGAACACCGCCCACCACTCGGCGCAGCAACTCCTGCGAGTCGTCCACCCGCTCGTCGGGTTCGTCGTCGGTGCCCTCGCGCCCGCCGGTCAGCTCGGCCACCCGCACCGACCACCAGCGGCGCATGCGCACCTGCTCGGCCGGCTCCGGCGCGACCTCGGCGGGCCCGGACGCCGGTGGCGTGTCGTGTCGGGGCGCGCGTTGCTCAGGGCGGGGCGCCGGGCCGCCGTCCGCGCCGAGGCCGATCGCCGTCAGGTAGGCCGACAGCTGCTCCTGGGCCACCCGCAGCGCGTAGCCGGCGCTCTCGGCGTGCTCGGTGGCGGCGGACAGCTCGGGCACCCCCATCGGGTTGGCCGACTCCTGTCGTACCCAGCGCAGCCGCTCCGCGGCCAGGCCGAACTTCTCCAGCGCCTGCCCGAGCAGCGCCACCGGGAACTCCTCGGTGGCGGCGCGGACCTGCCCGCCGACATCCTCGATGATGGACATGGCGGCCTACAGGGTGGAGACGTAGAGCTGCGCCTGCTCCACCGCGACAAGTGTCGCGGCGAGACAATCCTCCAGCTCCTGGCTGGCCTGGGTCAGCGACGCCTGGGCCGCCTCCACCGTCTCGTGCCCACTGCCCTCGAGGGCCCCGGCCAGGGTCTGCTGTGCCTCGGAGAGTTTCTCGCCGGCCGCCTGCACGGCTGTCTGCCCGTCTCCGATCTGTTGGAGGGCGACATCGATGGCAGCCTTCAGCTCGGCGACGCTCGCCACGGCGGAACCTCCTGGGGGCGGGGAGATCTCCATTAGAGCCTATCGGCGGTTCCGAAAGAACATCCGCCCTGTCGGTGTTCCTGCCCGCCTGTCCGGAAGGCCCTCGGAAGTGCCGGGAGTCCGATCTGTGGGAGTCCCAGTGCGAGAATTTCTCAGTTGTTGGTCGGGTTCTCGCGGAGCCAGCGTGGGCCGTACACCTCGGCGCCCAGCGCCGTCACCCGCCCGCGCAACTCCCGATCGGCGGTGACCACCAGCCGCCGACGCCGCGGAGCGCCCTCCACCAGCTCGACCACAGTGTCGTCGCCGGAACCGGCGGCGGAGACCACCCGGACCCCCTCGGTGCCCGGCACGTCCCGCGCGGCCCCCTCGACCACCAGGACCACCTCCACCGGGGCGGTCAGCCGGGCCGGCAACCCGATGGTCGCCACCGGGGCGAGCGAGTCGCGCAACCGGGCAGCGGCACCGGCACGGTCACGCCACCACCCGTTCGGGCGCGAGCCCACCACGTTGGCGCCATCCACGATCAGCAGCGGGGTCTCATCCATCCCGTCAGCCTGCCACCATCGCCCGGCCCTGACCCGACGCCACTCCCGGAATGCCGGTCCTCCGCCACCTGCGGCGTTTGTCGGGGCGCGCGCCGGGTAGCCCCTGCCGACCGTGCCGAGCCCTACTGCGGAGGACAGACATGATGGGACCCGGTGACATCGGCTCCGACCCGTGGGACGAATTCCTGGCCAGGTACTTCGGCCGGGGCGAGGGAGGGCGCCGACCGCCGCACCGGGTCGACATCACCCGACTGATGACGGCCGACGCCCGGGAGATGCTCGCCGACGCGGCCCGGCGGGCCGCGCAACGGCAGAGCAGCGACCTGGACACCGACCACCTGCTCTGGGCGGCGCTGCAACGCGAACCGCTGCGTGACCTGGTACGCCGGGCCGGTGCCGACCCGGACACCCTGCTCAACGCCCTCGGCGGAAAGGGCGACGGCGCGCCGCGCGGGGAGGTGCCGCCCAACCTGTCGTTGACCCCCGCCGCCAAGCGGGCGCTGCTCGACGCCCATCAGCTGTCCCGGGCGATGGGCGCCAACTACATCGGCCCCGAGCACATCCTGATGGCGCTGCCGCTCAACCCGGAGTCGCCGGCCGGGCGGATGCTGGCCGCCGGCCGGATCCAACCCGAGTCGTTGCAGGCCGCCAACGCCGAGCGTGGGCCGATGACCGGGCCGAAGCCGGACCGCGGCACCCCCACCCTGGACCAGTACGGGCAGGACCTCACCGACCTGGCCCGCAACGACCAGATCGACCCGGTGATCGGGCGGGCCGACGAGATCGAGCAGGCCGTGGAGATCCTGTCCCGGCGGACCAAGAACAACCCGGTGCTGATCGGCGAGGCCGGCGTCGGCAAGACCGCCATCGTCGAGGGGCTGGCCGAACGGATCTGCGACGGCGACGTACCGCAGACCCTGCTCGGCAAGCGGGTCGTCCAGCTCGACCTGGCCGGCCTGGTCGCCGGCACCCGCTACCGGGGCGACTTCGAGGAACGGCTGAAGAAGGTGATCGACGAGATCCGCGCGCACCGGGACGAGCTGATCATCTTCATGGACGAGATCCACACCCTGGTCGGGGCCGGTGGCGCCGGCAGCGAGGGTGGGATGGACGCGTCCAACATGCTCAAGCCCGCCCTCGCCCGCGGTGAGCTGCGGGTGATCGGCGCGACGACGCTGGACGAGTACCGCAAGAGCATCGAGAAGGACGCCGCCCTGGCCCGGCGCTTCCAGCCGGTGCTGGTGCCCGAGCCCAGCGTCGACGACACCATCGCCATCCTGCGCGGGTTGCGCGACCGGTACGAGGCCCACCACCAGGTGCGCTTCACCGACGAGGCGCTGGTCTCGGCGGCTGAGCTGTCCGACCGGTACGTCACCGACCGGTTCCTGCCGGACAAGGCCATCGACCTCATCGACCAGGCCGGCGCCCGGGTGCGGCTGCGCACCCGCACCCCCGCGTCCGACGTGCGCGAGCTGGAGCAGGAACTCGACGAGGTACGCCGGGACAAGGAGCAGGCCGTCACCGACGAGCAGTACGAGCGGGCCTCCGCGCTGCGTGACCGGATCTCCGAGCTGGAGGAGGACATCCGACGCGCGAACGGCGAGGACGGCTCGTCCGGATCCCAGGTGCCCGAGGTGGGCCCCAAGGAGATCGCCGAGGTGGTCTCCCGGGCCACCGGCATCCCGGTCAGCCAGCTCACCGAGGAGGAACGCGACCGGCTGCTGCGCCTGGAGGGTCACCTGCACCAGAAGGTGGTCGGTCAGGACGACGCGGTCACCGCCGTCGCCGAGGCCGTGCGTCGTTCCCGGGCCGGGCTGGCCGACCCGGAGCGGCCGATGGGCAGCTTCCTGTTCCTCGGCCCGACCGGAGTCGGCAAGACCGAGTTGGCGCGGGCCCTCGCCGAGGCGTTGTTCGGCGAGGCGGACCGGATGGTCCGGGTGGACATGAGCGAGTTCCAGGAGCGGCACACTGTCAGCCGGCTGGTCGGCGCGCCGCCCGGATACGTCGGCTACGAGGAGGCGGGTCAGCTCACCGAGGCGGTGCGTCGCCGCCCGTACGCGGTGGTGCTGCTCGACGAGATCGAGAAGGCCCACCCGGACGTGTTCAACATCCTGCTCCAGGTGCTCGACGACGGCCGGCTCACCGACAGCCAGGGTCGTACCGTGAACTTCAAGAACACCGTCCTGATCATGACGAGCAACCTCGGCTCCGAGCTGATCACCGGCGCCCAGCGCTCGGTCGGCTTCGGCACCGGGGACGTGGGCAGCGAGCAGGAGAGCAACGAGCTGCGGGAGCGGCTCATGCGCCGCCTGCAGGAGAACTTCCGCCCGGAGTTCCTCAACCGCATCGACGAGGTCATCATCTTCCGCCGGCTGGAGGCCGAGCAGCTGCGCGACATCACAGCGCTGCTGCTGGAGGAGACCCGCCGTCGGATGCACGCCCAGGACCTCCAGGTGGAGTTCACCACCGCCGGCATCGACTGGCTCGCCGAGCACGGCTACCAGCCGGAGTTCGGTGCCCGCCCGCTGCGCCGGGTGATCCAGCGCGAGGTGGACAACCACCTGTCCCGGATGCTGCTGGAGTCGGCGATCTCGCCGGGGCAGAAGGTCACTGTGGACGTCCGCGACGGCGCGCTCACCTTCGACGTGACCGCGGGCGAGCGGGGGTACACCGCCGCCACGACCACACACCCGCGATGAGCGGGCCGGCGCGAAGGGACGAACACGAGGACCCGCACCAGCACGCGGAGTCCGCGAAACCCCGGGACGAGGACGACCATCCCGACCCGATCCTGGCGCCGCCCACCGCGAACCCCCGCCGCACGCGGGTGCCCGCGGAGGGCCTGCATCCGAAGACCGACCAGGACGACCCGGAGACGTCCGGGCCGCCGCCCGGAGAGGAGACCTGATGGTACGCGAAGCGCGGCTCGACCCCGAGGTGGAAGTGCTCTGGGAGGACTTTCACGCCGAGGTCAACGTCCCGTCGGAGCAACTGCGGACCTGGCTGCTGACCAGGGGTTCGGGGGAGGAGTCGTTCAGCCCCAACCCGAACCTCGACCTGCCCCAGCCCGGCCGGGAGATCCTCAAGGTGCTCAACAAGCGCAAGGTGGACCTCACCCCGGAGGACATCGAGGTGATGCGGGAGGCGGTCGAGCGGATCCGCGAGCTGATGGACGCCAAGCCGTCGCGCGGCAACGCCGATGACAGCTGGCGGCACTCCCTGCTGGACCTGGGTCACGACCCGCTCGTCGAACGCTGAGCGAGGTTAGACCCGCGGGGGGGGGGGGCCGGGCCCCGGCCGGGGCCCCGGGGGGGCGGGGGGGGCTGGGGGGGGACCCCCCGGACAGCCGGCTACACACCAACAAAAACCG
>NZ_JBEZGJ010000295.1:0-5541 GCF_040649965.1 Micromonospora sp. NPDC048843 | reverse complement strand
CCGCAGGCCCGCGCAACATCCTGGATGTAGTTAGTGGCATCAGGACGCGCGGATACCACTACAACCAAGGATCGAGCGTGACCTTGTCGGGCTTACCGGAAACGCAGATTAGGCCACCCCCGATGGGGGTGGCCTAATCTGGAAGATTGTCCGGCGGCGTCCTACTCTCCCACACCCTCACGAGTGCAGTACCATCGGCGCTGGAGGGCTTAGCTTCCGGGTTCGGAATGTAACCGGGCGTTTCCCCTCCGCCATGACCGCCGTAACTCTATGAACATATCAAACAACCCCGGCACAAAATTCACGGGTGTTCGCTTGTTCAGAGTTGCACAGTGGACGCGTAGCAGCTTAGTAGTCAAGTCCTCGGCCTATTAGTACCGGTCAACTGAACCCGTTACCGGGCTTACATTTCCGGCCTATCAACCCAGTCGTCTAGCTGGGGGCCTTACCCCACAAAGTGGGTGGGATACCTCATCTTGAAGCAGGCTTCCCGCTTAGATGCTTTCAGCGGTTATCCCTTCCGAACGTAGCTAACCAGCCGTGCCCTTGGCAGGACAACTGGCACACCAGAGGTTCGTCCGTCCCGGTCCTCTCGTACTAGGGACAGCCCTTCTCAAGTATCCTACGCGCACGGCGGATAGGGACCGAACTGTCTCACGACGTTCTAAACCCAGCTCGCGTACCGCTTTAATGGGCGAACAGCCCAACCCTTGGGACCTGCTACAGCCCCAGGATGCGACGAGCCGACATCGAGGTGCCAAACCATCCCGTCGATATGGACTCTTGGGGAAGATCAGCCTGTTATCCCCGGGGTACCTTTTATCCGTTGAGCGACACCGCTTCCACTCGCAAGTGCCGGATCACTAGTCCCGACTTTCGTCCCTGCTCGACCTGTCAGTCTCACAGTCAAGCTCCCTTGTGTACTTGCACTCAACACCTGATTGCCAACCAGGCTGAGGGAACCTTTGGGCGCCTCCGTTACCTTTTAGGAGGCAACCGCCCCAGTTAAACTACCCACCAGACACTGTCCCTGAACCGGATAACGGTCCGAAGTTAGATACCCAAATCAACCAGAGTGGTATTTCAAGATTGCCTCCACCCATACTGGCGTATGGACTTCACCGGCTCCCACCTATCCTACACAAGCTAATTCGAGTACCAATGTCAAGCTATAGTAAAGGTCCCGGGGTCTTTCCGTCCTGCCGCGCGTAACGAGCATCTTTACTCGTACTGCAATTTCGCCGGGCCTGTGGTTGAGACAGTGGGGAAGTCGTTACGCCATTCGTGCAGGTCGGAACTTACCCGACAAGGAATTTCGCTACCTTAGGATGGTTATAGTTACCACCGCCGTTTACTGGCGCTTAAGTTCTCCGCTTCGCCCCGAAGAGCTAACAGGTCCCCTTAACGTTCCAGCACCGGGCAGGCGTCAGTCCATATACATCGAATTACTTCTTCGCATGGACCTGTGTTTTTAGTAAACAGTCGCTTCCCCCTGCTCTCTGCGGCCATACAACGCTCCACCCGCGCGGGGCTTCACGTCTCCGGCCCCCCTTCTCCCTAAGTTACGGGGGCAATTTGCCGAGTTCCTTAACCACAGTTCGCCCGATCGCCTCGGTATTCTCTACCTGACCACCTGTGTCGGTTTGGGGTACGGGCCGCTAAGAACTCGCTAGAGGCTTTTCTCGGCAGCATAGGATCACTGACTTCACCTGAATCGGCTCGGCATCACGTCTCAGCCTTCATGTGTTGCGGATTTGCCTACAACACGGCCTACACGCTTACCCCGGCACAACCACCGGCCGGGCTCAGCTACCTTCCTGCGTCACCCCATCGCTTGACTACTACCCATCAGGTTCCCACGCTCCCTCAGCTCAGTCCGAAGACCTCACCAAGTTCGGGTGGTTAGCACAACGAGGTTCATCAGGGACGCTCTTTCGCGGGTACGGGAATATCAACCCGTTGTCCATCGACTACGCCTCTCGGCCTCGCCTTAGGTCCCGACTCACCCAGGGCGGATTAGCCTGGCCCTGGAACCCTTGGTCATCCGGCGGAAGGGTTTCTCACCCTTCTTTCGCTACTCATGCCTGCATTCTCACTCGTGCCGCGTCCACAACTGGGTCACCCCGCTGCTTCACTCGCGGCACGACGCTCCCCTACCCATCCACACACCTGCACAAGGAATCAAGTCCAAGCGAGGATAAAATGTGAATGCCACAGCTTCGGCGGTGTGCTTGAGCCCCGCTACATTGTCGGCGCGGAACCACTTGACCAGTGAGCTATTACGCACTCTTTAAAGGGTGGCTGCTTCTAAGCCAACCTCCTGGTTGTCTATGCGACCCCACATCCTTTTCCACTTAGCACACGCTTAGGGGCCTTAGCTGGTGATCTGGGCTGTTTCCCTCTCGACTACGAAGCTTATCCCCCGCAGTCTCACTGCCGCGCTCTCACTTACCGGCATTCGGAGTTTGGCTGATTTCGGTAAGCTTGTGGGCCCCCTAGACCATCCAGTGCTCTACCTCCGGCAAGAAACACGCGACGCTGCACCTAAATGCATTTCGGGGAGAACCAGCTATCACGGAGTTTGATTGGCCTTTCACCCCTAACCACAGGTCATCCCCCAATTTTTCAACATTGGTGGGTTCGGCCCTCCACGCGGTCTTACCCGCGCTTCAGCCTGCCCATGGCTAGATCACTCCGCTTCGGGTCTAGGACACGCGACTGAATCGCCCTATTCAGACTCGCTTTCGCTACGGCTCCCCCACACGGGTTAACCTCGCCACATGCCACTAACTCGCAGGCTCATTCTTCAAAAGGCACGCCGTCACCCCGCAAGGCTCCGACGGATTGTAGGCGAACGGTTTCAGGTACTATTTCACTCCCCTCCCGGGGTACTTTTCACCATTCCCTCACGGTACTTGTCCGCTATCGGTCACCAGGAAGTATTTAGGCTTACCAGGTGGTCCTGGCAGATTCACGGCAGATTTCAGGGGTCCGCCGCTACTCGGGAACACCCACAGAAGGTCAGCAACTTTCACCTACCGGACTCTCACCGTCTACGGTCAGCCATTCCAGACTGTTCGACTAGCCACTGACTTTGTAACTTCTCGAACAAGTGTCAGCTTGTTCAGTAGGGTCCCACAACCCCGACCACGCAACCCCTGACAGGTATCACACGCAGCCGGTTTAGCCTCGATCCGCTTTCGCTCGCCACTACTCACGGAATCACTAAATTGTTTTCTCTTCCTACGGGTACTGAGATGTTTCACTTCCCCGCGTTCCCTCCACACACCCTATGTGTTCAGGTGTGGGTGACACCACATGACTGGTGCCAGGTTTCCCCATTCGGACACCCTGGGATCACAGCTTGGTTGACAGCTCCCCCAGGCCTATCGCGGCCTCCCACGTCCTTCATCGGCTCCTGGTGCCAAGGCATTCACCGTTCGCCCTTGACAACTTGACCACAAAGATGCTCGCGTCCACTGTGCAATTCTCAACAAACGACCAACCCACAACCCGATCCGCCCCACACCAAAACCCGATCCTCAGACCAGCGGTATGTGGGGCCAGGCCATGCCTGGCAGACTTCCAGCCCCCACACAGGAGGCCGGCGCGTCTCTGAAACAACAACCAATGGTTGTTCCTTCAGGACCCAACAGGGTGCTCACATTCTCCCCCAGCCGCACCAGAAGCCACCGTTCCCACCACCGAAGTGGCTGTACTAGGCGCCGCCGGCCGTTGCCAGGGCAAAACTTGCCAGTGTCTCCGCCATTCGAGCACCCCACCACCACATTCGGGCAGTGCGGGCTCCTTACCGACTTTCGTCGGAAGGTGCTCCTTAGAAAGGAGGTGATCCAGCCGCACCTTCCGGTACGGCTACCTTGTTACGACTTCGTCCCAATCGCCAGCCCCACCTTCGACGGCTCCCTCCACAAGGGTTGGGCCACCGGCTTCGGGTGTTGCCGACTTTCGTGACGTGACGGGCGGTGTGTACAAGGCCCGGGAACGTATTCACCGCAGCGTTGCTGATCTGCGATTACTAGCGACTCCGACTTCACGGGGTCGAGTTGCAGACCCCGATCCGAACTGAGACCGGCTTTTTGGGATTCGCTCCACCTCGCGGTATCGCAGCCCATTGTACCGGCCATTGTAGCATGCGTGAAGCCCTGGACATAAGGGGCATGATGACTTGACGTCATCCCCACCTTCCTCCGAGTTGACCCCGGCAGTCTTCGATGAGTCCCCGCCATAACGCGCTGGCAACATCGAACGAGGGTTGCGCTCGTTGCGGGACTTAACCCAACATCTCACGACACGAGCTGACGACAGCCATGCACCACCTGTGACCGCCCCCGAAGGACCTCACATCTCTGTGAGTTTTGCGGCCATGTCAAACCCAGGTAAGGTTCTTCGCGTTGCATCGAATTAATCCGCATGCTCCGCCGCTTGTGCGGGCCCCCGTCAATTCCTTTGAGTTTTAGCCTTGCGGCCGTACTCCCCAGGCGGGGCGCTTAATGCGTTAGCTGCGGCACAGGGAACCGGAGAGGCCCCCCACACCTAGCGCCCAACGTTTACAGCGTGGACTACCAGGGTATCTAATCCTGTTCGCTCCCCACGCTTTCGCTCCTCAGCGTCAGTATCGGCCCAGAGACCCGCCTTCGCCACCGGTGTTCCTCCTGATATCTGCGCATTTCACCGCTACACCAGGAATTCCAGTCTCCCCTACCGAACTCTAGCCTGCCCGTATCGACCGCAGGCTTGGGGTTGAGCCCCAAGTTTTCACGGTCGACGCGACAAGCCGCCTACGAGCTCTTTACGCCCAATAAATCCGGACAACGCTCGCACCCTACGTCTTACCGCGGCTGCTGGCACGTAGTTGGCCGGTGCTTCTTCTGCAGGTACCGTCACTCTCGCTTCGTCCCTGCTGAAAGAGGTTTACAACCCGAAGGCCGTCATCCCTCACGCGGCGTCGCTGCATCAGGCTTCCGCCCATTGTGCAATATTCCCCACTGCTGCCTCCCGTAGGAGTCTGGGCCGTGTCTCAGTCCCAGTGTGGCCGGTCGCCCTCTCAGGCCGGCTACCCGTCGTCGCCTTGGTAGGCCATCACCCCACCAACAAGCTGATAGGCCGCGAGCCCATCCCAAGCCGAAAAACTTTCCACCACCAGCCATGCGGCCAGAAGTAATATTCGGTATTAGCCCCCGTTTCCGAGGGTTATCCCAAAGCTTGGGGCAGGTTGCTCACGTGTTACTCACCCGTTCGCCGCTCGAGTACCCCGAAGGGCCTTTCCGCTCGACTTGCATGTGTTAAGCACGCCGCCAGCGTTCGTCCTGAGCCAGGATCAAACTCTCCAACAAAAAATTAGTTGAACAGCATCCTGACAACAAACAAATGTTGCCAAAGGAATCCCAACCAGCCAGCAAAAACTGACCAGTCCGGGGTATAAATCATAATTGGCACTGGCTTTACAAGCACCCTGTTGAGTTCTCAAAGAACAACCACACACCGACCAGAAGCCCCACCACAGTGGAACCCCAACCGGGG